>CAMVOF010000090.1:0-9031 GCA_947169055.1 uncultured Clostridia bacterium | reverse complement strand
GCCGAATCTCATATATACGGGGCCGTTGTGCTGGATAGCAGCCTCTACGGCAGCCTTAGCTTCAACGTCGTCGGCAGGATTGATGATAGTCATGCCGGGGATAGTCCTCATAAGAGCGATATCCTCGTTGCACTGGTGAGTAGCACCGTCTTCGCCGACGGAGATACCTGCGTGGGTAGCGCCTATCTTAACGTTGAGGTGAGGATAGCCGATAGAATTGCGGACGATCTCGAAAGCACGTCCGGCGGCAAACATTGCAAAAGTAGATGCGAAGGGTATCTTTCCCGTTGCTGCCAGACCGGCTGCAACGCCCATCATATTGGCTTCGGCTATACCGCAGTCGAAAAATCTGTCCGGGAACTTCTTCTTGAAGATTCCTGTCTTTGTTGCCGCAGCAAGGTCGGCATCAAGGACATAAAGGTTGTCATATTTATCGCCGAGAGCAGCCAGGGCTTCGCCGTAGCTCTCTCTTGTAGCTTTCTTAATTACATCAGCCATATTCTTAACCCTCCAACTCTTTAAGCTTTTCGGTGAGCTCTTCTACCGCCTGGGCGTACTGCTCGGCATTTGGTGCGGTACCGTGCCAGCCGACCTGATCTTCCATAAAGGAAACACCCTTGCCCTTAATGCTCTTCTGAATGATGACTACCGGCTGTCCGGCTATCTTTTCGGCTTCATCAAAAGCGGCCTCGATAGAATCAAAATCGTGAGCATCCATTTCGATAGCGTGCCAGCCGAAGGCTTCAAACTTTTCTTTTATCGGATAGGGCGACATAACATCGCTGATCTTTCCGTCTATCTGAAGACCGTTGTTGTCAACTACTGCTACGAGATTATCGAGCTTATAGTGAGCAGCGAACATAGCAGCTTCCCATACCTGTCCCTCTTCTATCTCGCCGTCTCCGAGGACTGTATAGACCTTGTAAGGCGCGGATGAGATCTTTCCCGAGAGAGCCATTCCGCAGGCTGCGGAGATGCCTTGTCCGAGAGAGCCGGAAGACATATCAACACCGGGGATTGTGATGCAGGGATGTCCCTGAAGCATTGCTCCGATGTGTCTGAGACTCTTGAGCTCCTCCTTGGGGAAAAAGCCTTTCTCGGCAAGAACGGAATAAAGAGCCGGTGCGGTATGACCCTTGGAGAGAACAAATCTGTCTCTGTCGGGCTCCTCCGGCTTGTCGGGATAAACGTTCATCTTTGCAAAATAGAGATAGGTGAGGGTGTCGGCAATAGAGAGCGAGCCGCCCGGGTGGCCGGACTTGGCGTTGAAAACTCCCTCGATTATGCCGAGACGCACCTTGCAGGCAGTGATCTCAAGCTGCTTTTTGATAGTTGAGTCCATGATAAAACCTCCATATATTTATTGTTGGTGATGCTCAATGTTATTCAGCTGCCGATAAGGCTGTAGATATGGTCTATGACAGCCGAGATAAAGCCTTCCTCGCAGGAAACGTCAAAGACCTTATCAGCTATTTTCCTGACGTCTTCGGCGGAATTGGAAGGACATACCGAATAATCGGCGTATTCAAGCATTTCAATATCGTTGTTGTAATCTCCGGCAGCAACGACGGTGTAATCATCGAAGCCGCAGACCTCGCGAAGGACTTTAAGAGCTGAGCCTTTAGAGATATTAAGCGGCAGCATTTCGTAATACATCGGTGCTGAGCGGACGAAATCAACCCCCGTAAAGCCCATGCTTTCTACTGTCGAGATAAGCCCGTCGAGCTTATCGGGAGAATAGGCGAACAGCACTTTATACCAGTTTTCGGGAATTTCGGGAACGGAAACGAGCTTAGGCGTTACCTTGCAGATGCCGCAGTGCTCTCTTTCGGCAGGCGTCATCTGCGGGACATATACGCCGTCAAGCAATAAGACCTCACAGCCGACATCGGGATCAAGTCCTAATATCTGTTCTGTAATGCTTCTTGACTTGTCGGGCAGATAAACGTCGTATATCTGTTTATTCTTACGGATATCATACACCATTCCGCCATTGCACATGATTATAGGTGCATTAACGGTTATCTTATCGAAATACTGCTGTGAAGCCTGAAGCGAACGCCCTGTTGCGATAGAAAAACAGCCGCCGTCAGACTGAAATCTGTCCACAGCGCTTATATCCTTTTGCAGAGGCACCTTGCTTGCAGGAAGAAATGTACCGTCCATATCGGTTATAAGCAGGACTTTATTTATACTTTCAAACATCAATTATCCCTTTTTGCGATCCCAAGCCGAGTTTTGCGATGAGCTTCTGGAAATACTCGGGCAGCTCGGAATCGAATTCTATATACTCACCCGTTGCAGGGTGCACAAAGCCTAATATCTTTGCGTGGAGGCACTGCCCTTCGGTGCCTTTATATGCCTTTCCGTAAACATCGTCGCCCAGGACCGGGTGTCCGATATATGCACAGTGAACTCTTATCTGGTGAGTCCTGCCGGTCTCGAGCCTGAATCTCAGCAAAGAATGACCGCCGTTTTCAGAAAGGACTTCGTAGTGAGTTACGGCGTTTTTGGAATTACGCTCGGTAACGCACATCTTTTTTCTGTCGTAGCTGCTTCTTCCTATGGGAGCATCCACCGTTCCTGTCTTCTCCTTGAAACTGCCGACGCATATAGCCTGATATTCTCTTGTAAACGAATGTTCTTTTATCTGCTCCGCCAGAGAATTATGAGCCTGGTCCGTCTTAGCTACAACAAGCAGTCCGCTTGTGTTTTTGTCGATCCTATGGACTATGCCGGGGCGGATGACGCCGTTTATAGACGAGAGCTTGCCTCTGCAATGGTATAGCAGCGCATTTACAAGGGTCCCGTCGGGGTTTCCTGCCGCCGGATGAACGACCATGCCCTTGGGCTTGTTCACCACGAGCAGCTCGTCGTCCTCATAGACTATCTCTATCGGGATATCCTGGGGAACAGCTTCAAGGGGTTGAGGATCGGGGACGTTGACCGTCACTATCTGCCCTGCTTTCAGCTTGCAGCTTTTTAGGATCGGCTTGCCGTCAACAAGGACATTTCCGTCTTCCATAAGCTTTTGCACACTGCTTCGGGTCATATCCTCAAGCTCGTCGCTTATCCATTTATCTATCCTGATGCCGGCAGAATCCTCTCCGGTAACAAGCTCAAGCCTGTTCATTTTCTGCTTCTCCGGCAGGTCCTTCGGATCTTTCGGTTTCATCCTCCGAAGCTATGGCTGCCTTTTTCTTTTCATCACTCTTATCGAAGAAAATGAAATGAACGCTCAACAGTATCACCCCGACCACAACGCAGATATCTGCGAAATTGAAGACCGGAAAATTTATGGGATTAAACTCGATATAATCCACTACTTTTCTGAGCCTTATGCGGTCGATGAGATTGCCTATACCGCCTGCGATAAGCATTGAAAGCGAGATGCACAGCAGCTTGCCGTCGTTTCTCTTAAAATACAGATAAACCAGCGCCACGGCGATTATCAGCAGCGGAAACCCGATAAGATACCAGAGCTTCCCTTCCATCATGCTCCAGGCTGCGCCTTTGTTGGTGATGTATGTCAGGCTGAATATCTTATGGCTTCCGAAGCTTATCACATTGACAGACTCGCCGAGGGAAAAATTCTTGACCACCAGAAATTTGATGATCTGATCCAATACAGTAAGTACTGCGATCAGAACCATGGAAATTATAAGCATTTGATATTTTCCTTATATTTTTATTACCGTATAAAGGCTCTGCGTTAAACAGAGCCTTTATTCTGTCTGATTATGATTTTACAGCCTCGCAGCATCTTGCGCAAAGTGTCGGGTGCTCGGGGTCTTTGCCCACTGTGTCCTTATAAGACCAGCATCTCTCGCACTTCTCGCCTTCTGCCTTGGTAACTGTGAAGGAAACGCCTTCAAGGTCGCCCTTGAACTCTCCGTTCTCTGCTCCCTGCTTAACTTCTGTCTTGGAAACGATGAGAACATCGGAAAGCTCGTCGGCAAGCTTGCAAATTGCCTCGAACTTATCGTCTGCATAGATAGTAACGTTAGCTTCAAGGGAAGCACCGATGACCTTATCCGCTCTCTTGATCTCGAGAGCCTTCTTGGCATCGTCTCTGATAGCAGAGATAAGAGCCCACTTCTCGGTGAATGCTGCATCAACGGCAATCCCGGCCTTTTCGGGCATATCGTTCAGGAACACGCTCTCGGCATTATCGCCTGCTGCATGGGGCATATAGCTCCAGATCTCGTCAGCTGTGAAGGAGAGGATAGGAGCAACGAGCCTTGTTATAGCAGAAAGGATCCTGTAGATCGTGGTCTGAGCAGCAAGTCTGCTTACAGAGCCGGCGTTATCGCAATAGAGTCTGTCCTTGATAACATCGAGATAGTAGTTAGACATATCGATTACGCAGAAATTATGGATAGCGTGGAATACGATATGATAATCAAAGGCTTCATAAGCAGCATTTACCTTGTCGATCATCTCGTCGAGCTTGATAAGTGCCAGCTTGTCTATCTCGAAAAGCTTGTCGTCGGGGATCATATCCTTTTCAAGATCGAATCCGCCGAGGTTTCCGAGGATGAACCTTGCAGTATTTCTTATCTTCTTATAAGCATCGGAAAGCTGGGAAAGTATGTCCTTGGAAATTCTTATATCGGAGTGATAATCCGAAGAAGCTACCCAAAGCCTGAGGATATCAGCGCCGTATTTGTCAGTTATCTCCTGGGGATCGATTCCGTTTCCGAGAGACTTGTGCATCGTTCTGCCCTGACCGTCAACTACCCAACCGTGTGTGCAGACAGCTTTGTAAGGAGCACAGCCGTTTACAACAACGGAGGTAAGCAGCGAGGACTGGAACCAGCCTCTGTACTGGTCTGCGCCCTCAAGATAGAGGTCGCAGGGGAAGGTAAGCTCTTTGCGCTCGGAAAGAACGCCTGCGTGAGTACAGCCGCTGTCGAACCAAACATCCATGATGTCTGTTTCCTTCTCGAAATCACGGCATCCGCACTCACAGCTTACGCTTTCGGGGATGATCTCGGAAGCATCATGTGTGTACCAGGCATCGGAGCCTTCTTTTCTGAAGAGCTCGGAAATAGCCTCGATAGTTGTTTCATTAACGATAGGCTTGCCGCAGTCCTTGCAGTAAACTATCGGGATAGGAACACCCCATGTGCGCTGACGGGAGATGCACCAGTCGGAACGGTCACGAACCATTCCCTTGATCCTGTCTTCGCCCCATCCGGGTATCCAGTTTACACTTTCGATAGCCTTTATAGCTTCTTCCTTGAAGTTGTTTATTGAGCAGAACCACTGGTCGGTAGCTCTGAAAAGGATAGGAGACTTACATCTCCAGCAATGAGGATACTGGTGGACTATCTTCTCTGTTGCGAGAAGATTTCCTGTCTCGGTCATGTGCTTTGCGATTATCTCGTGAGCATCGCTTGTAGAAACGCCAGCGAACATACCGGAATCCTCGGTGAGAACACCCTTGCCGTCAACGCCGACAACGATGCCGAGCTCCTTGTAATTCTTGCAGACCTCAAAGTCATCAACACCGTAGCCGGGAGCTGTGTGAACGCAGCCGGTACCGCTTTCGAGAGTAACGTGTGAGCCGACGATAACGAGGGACTTTCTGTCCATGAAAGGATGATAAGCCGAGCAGTACTCAAGCTCTGCGCCTGTGAACTTGCCGACGGTTTCATATTCTGTTATTCCGGCCTTGGCCATGGTCTCGGGAACGAGATACTCAGCCATAATATAATTTTCGCCGTTTGCCTTTACGACGGTATAATCATACTCGGGTCCGAGGCAGATAGCAACGTTTCCGGGGAGAGTCCAGGTCGTGGTGGTCCAGATAACGAAGAATGTCTTTTCAAGATCGAGACCCAGAGCCTTTAACAGACCCTTATCCTCAGCGACCTTGAATTTAACATAGATGGAATAGCAGGGATCGTCCTGATATTCGATCTCGGCCTCAGCAAGAGCTGTCTGGCACTCAGGACACCAATATACGGGCTTTAAGCCCTTATAGATATA
This sequence comes from uncultured Clostridia bacterium, assembly GCA_947169055.1. GTDB lineage: Bacteria > Bacillota > Clostridia > Oscillospirales > Ruminococcaceae > FB2012. The sequence continues at coordinate 3,037 of CAMVOF010000090.1, read as the reverse complement.
GCCCTTCTTTGCCATTTCACCGAAGACTTTTACCTGTCTTGCTTCAAATTCGGGCTTGAGGGTGAGATAAGGATCGTCAAAATCAGCGAGAACGCCGAGTCTCTTGAACTGCTGCTTCTGATTCTCAACATAAGTAAGAGCAAAATCACGGCAGTGCTTTCTGAGCTCGAGAGGAGGTATAGCACCGTTCTCGACGCCGATCTTCTTCATAGCTTTAAGCTCGATAGGCAGACCGTGAGTATCCCAGCCGGGAACATAGTCCGAGCAATATCCGCTCATATTCTTATATTTTACGATTATATCCTTGAGCACTTTATTCAGGGCAGTACCGAGGTGGATATCGCCGTTTGCATAGGGAGGTCCGTCATGCAGGATATACTTGTGCTTGCCTTGGTTCTTTTCGATCATTTTGTAATAAAGCCTGTTATCGTCCCAGTTTTTGATAGCGTCAGGCTCCTTCTTGGGCAGATTTCCCCTCATAGGGAATTCTGTGACAGGAAGGTTAAGTGTTTTGTTATAGTCCATGGGCATTTATGTTAACTCCTATCGCTGAAATTATTTATGTTTACCGAACTGAAGATCCTGGAGATTTTCCTTGGGGATGATAGGCTCAAAGGAACCGGTGTTGAGCAGCTTGTTGAGATGTTCTTCCCTGGTCTCTGTGGGCTCTGCAGCTTCTTCGGCTGTCTCTTCTTCGGCAGTTTCCTCTGCTGCTTCCTCGGCAGTTTCTTCAGCTGCTTCTTCGGCTTCCTCTGCCTCTTCCTCATATTCCTCTTCGTCAACATACTCGACGTCCTCGAGGTACTCTTCATCCATCTCAGGCTCGGGTATCTGCATTATAAGTGAGAGCTGCTGCTGATAAAGCTCCAGCAGCTGGGATTTGAACAGATTGACTTCCATTTTGAGGTTCTCATACTCTGCCTTTTCCTCATCATATCCGCCTCTGATCTCCATTATCTTTTTCTCGGTGATCTCGGTGTTTTCCTTGATGAGTCTTGCGCAGTTTTCCTTATGCTCCTGGATAATCCTCTCGCACTCGGAAGCACTCTGCTCGGAAAGACGGACCTGCTCTGTTTTAGCGGATTCGATCATATCTCTTGCCTGAGCCTTTGCCTCATTAAGGATCTTGTTCGATTCCCTCTGAGAAACGATAAGAGCGTTCTTGATAGCTTCTTCGTCCTCACGGTATTCGTTGATCTTTTCAGCAAGCTTTATGATCTTTTCTTCGTTTTCCTGATTAGCGGCAGCCAAAGCAGCATATTCTTCGGCGACCTGAGCAAGAAAAGACTTTACAGCGCCTGCATCATAGCCGTTTCTGACCATTTCAAAAGATTTTGACTTGATTGTATCAGCTGTGAGCATGATAAAAAACCTCCTAAAGATATTTCCTGATAATTATGTGAAGCCTGTCTTTTTTGGACGGCTCTCCTATACTTCCCAAATAATACTTTCCGTGTCCCCTCACGGTGAAAACATCGCCCTCTTCAAGCTTTTTATCAGCCGGAGAGGTCATATAATTCAATTCGGCAAGGCCTCGCTTGATGAGAGCCGAAGCTTTTTCTCTCGGCAATCGGGTGGCTGCACTGACTATGCAGTCGAACCTTGTTGATGCGACAGAAGCCTTTATCTCTGAAAACTTCTGCTCGGGAATATCGCTTTCGTCAAAGCCCTGTGCCGATCTTACGCCTACTCTGCCGACTTTGCTGATATCCTTTATCAGACCTGCGGCAAGCTCGGTGGCAAATACAACGGCTTTTCCGGAAGAGACAACAATATCCCCTACAGATCCTCTTGTGATCCCGAGGCTCATTATACAGCCCAAGAAATCCCTGTGTGTAAGCTTATCCGATCCTCTGAAAGAAAAGCTGACTGCTCCGATGGGAAATTCGTTCCTTTCCGCCTCGCATCCCGGTGCAAACAGTCCGCACATGGTCCTGACTGCACCTTCATATCCGCCGTAGAACAGGTGATCTTCAAAGGAATAAGCGTTAAGAACTTTGGAGCAAAGGGCACGCTGATGCTCGTTCAGAAACATAGTGAATCTGTTCACGCGCTTTTCCGAACACATATCTATATATTCGGTCAGTCTATGTACGAGCAGTTTGTCCTCGTCGGAAAGCTCGCCGAGAAAGGAAAGATTTCTTTGCATCAGAAGCTATAGCCGTTATTTTCAAGCTCGCTCATGAGATCGTCGCCGACAAACTCAACATTTCTCGGGATAACTGCAAAGGTCTTCTGGGCCATCATCTTGATCTTGGCATCGTTAGCATAAGCAACGCCGGAGATGAAGTCGAGGATACGCTTTGCGTCGTCGCTCTTAACATTCTCAAGGTTGAGCAGAACTGTTTTGCCTGCATTTATATCACTGCCGATCTCGCTTACCTCGGAGAACTTCTCGGGTCTTGCAAGAACTATCTTAAGAGAACCGTCTTCATAGCTCGATGTTCTCGGACGAGAATACGAAGCCGAAGATGTGCTCGAAGTTGTTGCGGATGTTGTGTTGTAAGCGGATCCGGTAGATGTTGTTTTTGCTGCCATGGTGTCAGTAGCCTCCTTTTTGTTGTCAGAGTAAACAGAGCTGTAATCCTCGTCCTGTAATGCCTCTTCTTCACCTAAAAAAATGTTTTTAAACCCCTGAATAACGCTCATTTCTCTAAACCTCCAAATATTTTCTTGCTCCGAAGAGCTTGGTTCCTATCCTTATGAGATTGGAGCCGTGCTTTACAGCCGTCTCGTAATCTCCCGACATTCCCATTGAAAGGACTTCGCAGGAAGCTCCTCTCAGCTTCATATCGCCGAGTTCAAGAAAGAGTTTGTGCATCCGGTCGTAAAGCTCTTCGCGAGCATTTACGGGCGGAATGGCCATAAGTCCCTTGATCCTGACGTTTTCAAGCAGTGAGATCTGCTCGGCAAGGCTGAGAGCTTCGTCCGCAGGGACACCGCTTTTTGAATCCTCGTTGCCGACATTGACCTCGATGAGAATGTCCATTGTTTTATCATTCTTCTATGCAAGCCTGTTTATCTCAGCGGCAAGCTT
>CAMVOF010000089.1:0-9122 GCA_947169055.1 uncultured Clostridia bacterium | reverse complement strand
AGGACGGCTTCATCTTCCTCGTTGACAGAAAGAAGGACGTTATCATCAGCGGCGGAGAAAATCTCTATCCCGTTCAGATCGAGGACTTCCTCAGAGCCTACCCGAAGATCAAGGACGTTGCGGTCATCGGTCTGCCCGATAAGCGTCAGGGCGAGATCGCAGCTGCCATAATCGCAGTCAAGGACGGCGAGACCTGCACCGAGGACGAGATCAACGACTTCTGCTTCAAGCTGCCGAGATACAAGAGACCCCGCAAGATCATCTTCGCCGACGTTCCGAGAAACCCCACCGGCAAGATCGAAAAGCCCAAGCTTCGTCAGATCTACTGCGGCGAGAGCCTCGTTGCTTCTCAGCTCAAGAATTGATGATAGCATTATTTGTTGAAATAATGTCTATAAATTCTAAAAAAATATTTCAAAAAAACTGCCGTCGGTATTGACAAAATCGGTTTTTTGGGGTACTATAAATATTAGCAGTTATTATTTTATTATTGCGGCATATCCTTGCCGCAGCTGTGATATGGAAAATGGGAGGAAAAAGATATGTCTAAATTCTGTACTACCTGCGGAGCTTCGCTGGATGACAGCGCGACCTTCTGCACTACCTGCGGAACACCTCAGCCTTCTGCTGCACCTGCAGCAGCTGCTCAGCCTGCCGCAGCCGGCGCAACACCTGCATCCAATGCAGCTGCAGGCGTCAAGAACGCTTTCGGCACCGTTAAGGAAAACTTCAAGCCCAAGGAGATCATCCAGTCGATGACCCTTGACAACATCAAGAACATCAGAAAGAATCCCAACAAGAATACCATCATCGGTCTTGCCTGCTGCGGATTCATCTTCATCGTGATCCTGATAATCGTGCTGGCGCTCATCTTCAGAAGTCCTTACAAGTCTGTACTCAACAAGTACTTCGACGCTATGGAGGACTGCAACGCCAAGAAGTATATCTCGGTAACGATGACTGACTTCCAGAAGGAGTATGCAGAGGATCACCTCAGCGACAAGTACGACAGCCTCGAAGAGAAATACGAGGACTATCTTGACGACGTAAAGGATTCTGCAGAAGACGAATACGGCGACAAGGTAAGATATTCCTACACCGTTAAGAAAGCCAAGAGCCTCAGCGACAGCAAGCTCAAGGACTGGAGAGACAAGTATCTTGACTGGTATGACGATCTCGACAAGAGCGACGTTAAGGTATCCAAGGGCTACGAAGTTAAGTGCAAGGTTACCGTTAAGGGCAAGGACGACGACGACAGCAGGACCGTTACCTTTACCATCCTCAAGGTAAACGGCGACTGGGTGATCGCAGATCAGGATTATGACTGATCGACCGGTTACGGAAAATAAATAAAAAGAACAAGCAAGGCGGGCGGACGGTGAAATGTCCGGCCGCCTTTTTTGCAGGCAGGTGACAGCAATGAAAAAAAGAATACTGATGATGATCGGGGTCTTTGCTGCGGCTTTGATGCTTCTTTGCTCCTGCGGAGACAGCGAGAGACCGCCCTCGGCAAACTATCTCTCGGCTGTCGAGGCTATGACCCAGGCTGTCAAGGTCGCGGACACAGAGGGCTATCTCATGTGCTTTACCGAGGCGGCAAGAGATAAATACCGCACAGGGGAAAACTACGATCCCGGGCTTGCGGGAAAGATCACCTTCGACGGCGAGACCTCCCGCCTGCTGCAGTATGACGTGGAAGAATATCACGAGCTGAACAGCAGCGAGATATCGAAGGTCAAGGAAGACCATATCGAAGCCTACAAGCGCAGGCTGGAGATAACCAAGGCCTACGAGCTCGACATCACCTTCACCTCCGGCGAGAGAACAGCCCGCAGAAAGCTGATAGTCATAAACAACGGCGTCGGTTGGCAGATATGCGGAGATGTTATCGAGCAGGTCTTTGAGGGAACTGCTGACAGCAGCAAGGACGACAGCTCCGAAAGCGGAGGCATCAAGGAGAAATTCGGAGAGGCTGTAAGATCGGAGGCAGATACAAATGAGTGAGGTCTGCAAAAACTGCGGAGCCGAATTGCAGGAGGGTGCAAAATTCTGCCGCGGCTGCGGAGAAAAGGTGGCTGAGAAGAAGCCCGAGAGCATAAAGCAGGTCTTTGAAAGAGTGAATTCCGAGCCCGACGAGCCCGAGCTTGTGAGCCCGTTCTCTCCGGCGTATTTCGAGGATGATAACTCTCAGGAGATACGTTCGCAGGAATTTCCGGCAGAGCAGGTTCAGCCCGAGCCGGCATTCGTAGAGGAAATGCCTGCCCCAGAGCCTATCCCCGCACCCATGCCTGTTCCGATCCCGGAACAGATACAGACACCTCCTCCGGCACCGGTGCAGATGCCGGCACAGACTTATGAGCCTGCACCTGCTCCCAAGGAAGAAAAAGGCGACGGGAAAAGCCTTGCCGCGATCATTGTCCTTCTCGTGCTGATAATCGGGGTGCTGATCTTCGATTTCCTGTATTTCAAGGGCAAGATACTTTCGCAAAGTCCCGTAAACGTGTCAGATCTATCCCGGGAGGTAAGTCCTTGGATTTGATAAAAAAATTAAATAGGGGTGAATAAAAATGAAAATGAAAAAAATCGGCGCATTTCTTCTTGCCGCTTTCACAGCGGCAGGCACATTCGTTTTCCCGGCTTCTGCTGCGGAAGAGCCCGAGGTCAAGCTCCCGTTTGAGCTCACCGCTCCGAACAATGTGAGCATGGTATGGCTCGAAGGCAACGATTCGGAAAACACCATTGAGATCCACTACTCGCAGAATAACTCTATGAGCGACTGGTCGTCGCGCAAGTCTGCCGACCACGACACCGTGATGCAGGAGCTCAACGATATGGGCTACGATGATGTGTGGATAAACACGCAGATAGACTGGTCCATCGACACGCAGGATGACTGGAAGGCCGACGAATACTGGCTAACAGGAGGCTACGACGAGGATTTTCGCCAGCATCTCGGCGACTGGGCGTGGACAGAGTGTGATTATTCCGAAGAGACATCGATGTCCACCTGGATCTTCCGCTGGATGGGAAACATCGACGACCCCGAGGATCCGTTCTGGTACGGCGTCCATAACGATGATGATAACATTAAAGGCTGGAAGGACGTTCTGAAGGAAGGCCAGTACGATGTTATCAAAGGCGAGGACGAGAGCCACGCCAAAATAAACCTTGACGAACACACTATCTATACCCGCGTGCGCTGGCTTGTCACCTGCCGTCCGCTGGAGGGTGAAGACATACATATTACCTCTGACTGGTCAGAAATTGCGGCCATAGGCAAGGACGCAGTCAAGGTCGAACCGCTGAAGCCCGGCGACATAGCCGCTCCCGTTATCAGCGATCTGCGCTACACCGGCGAAGAATTCAACGGCTTCCCGGTCATCGGCTTCAAGCTGGCGGTAGACGACACCCTCGCTTCTCAGGTAACACAGGTAAGCGGCACACAGGGCGGCATCTCTATCGAAGTTGAGGCAAGGCTCAAGGGCAAGGAAGAGTGGGTAGGCCTTCAGGGCGACTGGATAGTTAAAGCCGGCGAGCAGACCTACGCTTTGCAGCACCTCGCAGAAGCAGAGGGACAGGTCGAGCAGGACGCTCCTATCGAGCTGCGCGCAAGATACCGCTGCGATCAGATCGATCAGGAAGAGTTCTGGTCGGATTACTCCGAGATACTCACCTTCGGCTCGGAGGAAATGGAAGTCGTGACCACTACTCCTGCTCCCGAGAGCATAGCTCCCGAAGAGACCACGACTCCGGCGACCACCACGACTGCCGAAGAGAAGGAAGAGAAGAAGAGCGACAAGAAGGACAAGTGCTCTCTCTGCGGCTTCTGTCCTCAGCCTCTCGGACTCTGCATCTTCATCTGGATTGCTATTATCGTTGCCATAGTCGTTATAATAATCATCATCGTTGTGATGAAAAAGAAGAAGGATAACAAGCCTGCCGAGACACCTGCACCCGCAGCACCGGCACAGCCTGCAGCACCTCCCGCAGACACCGCAGACAACGGCAACGGCGAAGAAAACAAATAAGGCATAACAAAAGCCCGGAAGCGGTACGTACCGTTCCCGGGCTCGTTTTTATCTTTATTTCATGTCCTTGTAATACGCCATTGGCGATGTGCTGTAGGTGAATTTGTAGTAGCTGTGGTTCTTTGTGGCGTTGTACATATCGGGGTCGTAAACATAGGTGGTGCCGCCCTGATTTATCTCTACCCAGCAGTGAGGAGTTGTTCCGCCGCCCTTCTTTGCACATCTTGCAACTATGCACTTGGCATCGAAGCCCAAAGCTCTTGCAAGATAGCAGAACTCCGCCGCGAACTTGTAGCAGTTGCCCTTGCGGTTGGTTATGATGTAGTAGGCGTAATCCACCTGCCAGCCGTCAACTTCTTCAAAGTCGTAAGTCCTCTCGTAGGTGCTTACTGTGGAGCATTTGATGAAGCAGTTGTGGAGGTTGTCTTCGGCTGTGGTGGAGGAGGATGTCCAGCTTGCGATGAGCTTATCCACCTCGGCTTTCAGCTTTGCGCTCTTCTCGGTCATAGCTCCCGTTGAGGTTATGGTGTAGCCGTCGGGAGAGCCAGTCTTTACCACCATGCCGTCAGCGCCGAAGTAGTATATCTTTCCGCTGACCTCATGCCAGCCCTGGGAGAGCTTTTTGATGTTGAACTCTCTCGAAGTCGTTCCCTTGAAATTGCCCTTGCCGGTGAGAGTCACCGTTGCCGTGCCTATCTTGCTGTTGTTCTTGTAGCTCACGGTGTAGTCCGTGCCTGCAACGAGCTTGATGCCGTTTATCTTCAGTGTGGGCGTCGGCTTGACGGGAGAGCCTTTGTAGTAGTAGTTCAGCGAGGGGATAGTCGCACGGTTGTCGGAAATGTCGTTCTGCTTTATGGTGAACTGCCTTGAAGTCGTGCCCTTGTAGTTGCCCTTGCCTTTGAGGGTGACTGTGGCCGTAAGCTCACCGCAGTTTAGGTTGTTGGAATAGGATACGGTGTAATCCGTGCCCTTTACCAGTTTGACGCCGTTTATCTTCAGCGTCGGGGTAGGTTTTATCTCTGTTCCCTTGTAGGTGTAGCTGATGTAGGGGATAGTGGCACGGGTAGAGGAGATGTCCTTGGGGTTGATGTTGAACTGCCTCGAGGTCGTGCCTTTGTAGTTGCCCTTGCCTGTGAGAGTGACTGTAGCTGTCAGCGAGCCGCATTCGATGTTGTTGGAGTAGCTCACATCGTAGTCCGTACCCTTTACCAGCTTCCTGCCGTTTATCTTAAGGGTGGGCTCAGGGGTTATCTCTGTTCCCTTGTAGGTGTAATTGAGATAGGGGATAGTGGCACGGTTGTCCGAGATGTCGTTCTGCTTTATGGTGAACTGCCGTGAAGTCGTGCCTTTGTAATTGCCCTTGCCCGTGAGAGTAACGGTAGCTGTCAGCGAGCCGACTTCGATGTTGTTGGAGTAGCTTACATCGTAGTCCGTGCCCTTGACCAGCTTCTTGCCGTCAACTTTCAGCGTGGGCTCCGGGGTTATCTCCGAACCCGTGTAGGTGTAGCTTATGTAGGGGATAGTAGCCCTGATGCCGCTGATGTCCGTCTTTGAGGGGATCTCGACGATGGGCAGCTCGTTGCCCTCTGCCGAAGAGATGGTCATAATACCCGATCCCGTGATAAGAGCCGCGCAGAGCATCACAGCCGCAAATATCTTTTTGATCTTTTTCATACTTTCTTTCCTTCCGTTAACAAGTTACCACTGCCCGAGCAGCAGAAGAACACCGGGTATCCATGCGGTCACGATACCCTCGAATATCTGTAAGCAGGGAACGAAACGTCCCAGGTCTTTCTTTATAATGTCGGTGAAAAAAGCGCTTCCCCAAAGCACGGCCCACAGCCACCAGATAGCAGCCCAGCGCCAGTCGGGGTCGATACCCAGCTTGTCAACGCCTGTGATACCCTCGGCGATGCCGAAGATCACCGCGTTCACCGCAACAAAGCAGGAGAACACCGCAAAGGGCCTGGTGTCCAGGGCGAAGATGTTGTCTGCGGCAACAAAGAGATAGGTGAAGCCGAAGAGCAGGCCGGTCCCGGCAGCGTAGTAATTGCCCTTGACGAGGCTGACGAAGTTGATGAACAGCGAGAGCACGCCGACAAAAATATTCATCACCGCAGCAGCTTTCGGCGGCACCTTCATAAGTGCGCAGCAGCCGTTGTTGATGAGAACTATGCCGACAAAAAGCAAGCATACGCCAAGCATCTGCCTCTCTCCCTTCCGCTTTTTTCAGACAGAGGATTTTATCTTCCCGAAAGTATATCCGAACGGCGGCGATCGTATTCCTCACGGGTTATGAAGCCCGACTGGAGCATATTGTCGAGCTCGGCAAGACGCTGAGCTGTTGCGTAGTTCTGCTGGTTGGGCTGATTCATATAGGGATTCTGCTGCATATAGGGGTTTTGCTGCTGCATATAAGGATTCTGCTGATTCATGTAAGGGTTCTGCTGGTAAGGATTTTGCTGCATATATGGATTCTGCATATACGGGTTTTGCATATAGGGATTATAGGTCTGGCGGACGTCGGGTTTAACGGCACAGATGATAACGCCGATGAGCCCGAGGAAGAAGCCCCAGAGGAATCCTTTGTTCTGGTCGTCGGGATAGCCTTTGCTTCTGACGATAGCGCGGGCGACGAATCCCCAGATAAGGCCGCCGATGAGAGCGCCGATGAGGTAGCCGATGAGCACAGAGGAAGTATACTGAGTTGTAGTGGTTGCGAACATAAGTGACATAGGATCACTCCTCCCGATATTTTTCTTTATTATACAACAGGAGAGTGAAATAGTCAAGAGCGAGAGTAAAGAAGGCTGAGAGAATTCGACCGCGCAGCCGTCGCTGCTGCGACAGCTTCGCGGTCAGGTGTACCTATGCAGCGATCCCTGCTCCTGCTTCAATCCGAAGGATATCGACAGCGCCGAATCAACCGCATCCATTACCTCGCTCCCGGCTTCTCCCATGCGTTCCCTCAGCCGCCTCTTGTCTAATGTACGTATCTGCTCAAGCAAAACTATCGAGTCCCTCGTCAGCCCGCAGGTCCCTCCGCCTACCGCAATGTGCGTCGGAAGATCGGTCTTCCCGAGCCTGCTGGTTATCGCTGCCGCTATCACCGTCGGTGAGTATTTGTTCCCGACATCGTTCTGCACTATAAGCACAGGCCGAACTCCGCCTTGCTCGCTCCCGACTACCGGGCTCAGATCAGCATAGTATATCTCGCCTCTGTGTACCGTCATATGAATGCTCCTTTTTTGTGATTTTTTTCTGAGATTATTATTGACACCCGTTCTCTTTTTATTCAGCAGCCCTGTTCTATTTTATGCTTTCCGAAAGATCATTGTTCTCCTGATCTTCTCGGACATAGCAAGATATTGTGTAATAACAGCAAATGTAACAAAAAAAATAATGTGCTCTTGTCAAAAATACTATTTACAAAAGATAAAAAAGGTGATATAATAGAATGGATAAGGTGGAGCCTGTCGGAATGCTCCGGCAGTGGACCCCTTCCTTTTTCAGGAACCGGCTTTTTGTATGGTTTAAAAGCCGGCTCGCCATTGTTCAAATTAATAGAAAGGAATGGTAGTTAAACATGGCAAGAAAAATGAAAACCATGGATGGTAACAACGCTGCTGCATGGGCTTCGTATCCCTTTACAGAAGTCGCTGCTATCTATCCGATCACCCCGTCCTCTGTTATGGCGGAGCACACCGATGAGTGGTCTGCAAAGGGTCAGACCAATATCTTCGGCACACCCGTCAAGGTAACGGAGATGCAGTCTGAGGCCGGCGCTGCCGGTGCTGTTCACGGCTCTCTCTCGGCAGGTGCGCTCACCACAACGTACACTGCTTCGCAGGGTCTGCTTCTCATGATACCCAATATGTATAAGATCGCAGGAGAGCTGCTTCCCTGCGTTATACACGTCTCTGCAAGATGCGTTGCTTCTCATGCACTCAACATCTTCGGCGATCACTCCGACGTTTATGCCTGCCGTCAGACCGGCTTTGCAATGCTCTGCTCGTCCAACGTTCAGGAAGTAATGGACCTCGCCACTGTTGCACATCTTTCGACCATCAAGGGAAGAGTTCCTTTCCTTCATTTCTTTGACGGCTTCCGTACCTCCCACGAGATCCAGAAGATCGAAGTCTGGGACAAGGCTGACGTTGCTGAGATGGTGGATATGGACGCAGTTGAGGCTTTCAGAAAGAGAGCTCTCAATCCTGAGCATCCTGTACTTCACGGTACTGCTCAGAACGGCGATATCTTCTTCCAGGCTCGTGAGGCCTGCAACCCCTACTATGACGCTATCCCCGGCATAGTTGAGGATTATATGGCTAAGGTAAATGCTAAGGCCGGCACAAACTATCAGCTGTTCAACTACTACGGTGCACCCGACGCTACACACGTTATCGTGGCTATGGGTTCGGTATGCGACACCATCGAAGAGACTATAGATTACCTCAACGCTAACGAGGGCACTAAGCTCGGTCTCGTTAAGGTACGTCTTTACAGACCTTTCGTTGCCGACAAGCTCATCGCAGCTATCCCCGACACCTGCCAGCAGATCTCTGTTCTTGACAGAACAAAGGAACCCGGCTCTCTCGGCGAGCCTCTTTATCTCGACGTTGTTGCAGCTCTCAAGGGCTCCAAGTTCCATGACCTGCCTGTTGCAAGCGGACGTTACGGTCTCGGCTCCAAGGATACTACTCCTGCACAGATCAAGGCTGTATTCTGGAACGCTTCCTGGAAGGATGAGTTCAAGTCCCGCTTCACACTCGGTATCGAGGACGACGTTACCAACCTCTCTCTCAAGACCGAGGGCAAGCTCGACTCCGCTCCTGCCGGCACAACAGCCTGCAAGTTCTGGGGTCTCGGCGCAGACGGTACTGTCGGTGCAAACAAGAACTCCATCAAGATCATCGGCGACCACACCGATCTCTATGCTCAGGCATATTTTGCTTACGACTCGAAGAAGTCCGGCGGCGTAACGGTTTCTCACCTGCGTTTCGGCAAGACTCCTATCAAGTCCACATATCTCATCAACCAGGCTGACTTCGTTGCCTGCCATAACGAGAGCTATATCAGCAAGTACGATATGGT
>CAMVOF010000088.1:0-9276 GCA_947169055.1 uncultured Clostridia bacterium | reverse complement strand
GCCAGCTTTCCGTCATATCACCCAAATTCTCCCTTGAAAGGCACAAAGCCTTCCTGCATCGAATTTAGGCGATCTGACAGAAAGCTGGACGTCGTATCTGACGCACAGGAGTTGTGCGGTATTGCCTTAAGAATTCTTTATCTTCTCCGCGATCTTCTTTATAACTTCTGCGTCCGTGTCCGACTTGATCTTGTATTCCGTCCTGGAGTAGAAATTGTCGTTGACATCCCAGAGCACGGTGATGAAGCCGTAGCTCTGTGCCATAGTCAGGATGTAGTCAAGGCACTCGGAGCTGGTCTTCACATCTGCGTCGGGCAGGAAGCGTTCGCCGTCGTAGATAGAAGTCGTCTCGCCGACGAATACGGGGATGCCCTTGTCGATGAAGGCAGTCTTCAAAAGCTCGCACTGGCTCTTGGAATATTCCTTCCATTCCTCTCCGCCGATCTTGTTGGACCAGTACATATTGTTGTCGATATAGTGGACGGAGATCATCAGCTTGTTCTCCGCAGTATCCGTGGGCATCTTGAATTTCTCGTCCGTGGTGTTGTCGATGTTAGTCCAGTAGCCCGATGCTATGAGCAGCCTCCGGGAGTTGTTGCCGCCTGTTGCCCTTACAGCATCGACGAAAGTCTGGTTGAGGGCGTTGACATAATCGTAGAGCTCATCCTTCGGCATCCTCGTTCCCTCGGGAACGGAGCCTACAGCCTCGTTGTAGCCCTCAAAGATAAGATATTCGCTGTAGTCCTTGAACTCTTCCGCGATCTGCGTCCAGAGCTTTTTGAATATCTCGAGAGCTTCCTCCCGTGGCTTGTTGTCGAGGATAAAGCCGTCGTAGTGGTGGATGTTCACAACGCAGTAAAGCTCGTCCTCGATTATCCAGTCCACCACCTGTTTTACCCTTGCCATGTAGTCGGCGTTGATCTTGTATTCGCCGTCGTTTTCCATCATGTTGCCCCAATAGACGGGAACTCTTATGGTCGAGAAGCCGGAGTCCTTCATGCCGTCGATGACTTCCTTCGTGGTCTCCACAGCACCCCAGCAGGTCTCGTAGTTTATGGTCTCGTTGTCGCCGATAGTCCTCGAGCCCGAAGTGGCGTTCTTCGGCTCCGACCAGTAGGCTTCAAAGGTGTTGCCCAGGTTTTCGCCCATGCCCATTTCTTTAACGTATTCCTGAGCCGTCATATCCCGGAACTCAGCAGGCTTTGCTTCCTCGCTGCTGCTGCCGCTTTTTCCGCAGGAGGCAAAGACCGATACACACATGGCTCCCGCAAGGAGCAGCGCTGTGAATCTTTTCATTTTCATTTTCCCGACCTCCTTATTTCATTATCACGAAGCTCTCGGCCTCAAAAAGCACCTTGCTGTCGTAGGAGCCCTGAGTCCAGCCCGTGATGCCGTGGTTAGCTTTAAAATACAGGGCGTGCCTGCCTGTGATGTTTTTCAGCTTGCAGGTATAGACGCCGTCTCCCGGGCCTATTTTCAGGGTGCCTATCTTGTTTTCCTCATCGCAGCTGTCGGCATAGACAGACACGGTGGTATAAACTCCCATGCCACGGACTTTCATGGCAAGGGTAAGGCTGTCGCCGGTGTAGTCCTCTCCGAGATCGAAGTATTTATAGCCGAAAACATTGCCGTCTTTGATGTTGGTTATCACCCTTGTGAAGATGTCCTTCTCGGTGATGAAAAGCTCTCCTCTGAGAACGCAGGCGATCTCGGCAGGAGTGATCTTGTAGGGGTCGAGAGCCTCCTCAAAGCCGAGACTCGTCATCTCCACAGTCGGTATAGTCCCGTCGGGGAGTATCTCTATCTTTTCGACGCAGGCTCGCCTTGACATTATGGTGTTGTTGGTCATCCTGTGGTAGAAAACATACCACTGCCCGTTTATGCAGGCAACAGAGCCGTGGTCGTTGCCGCCGGGGTAGTCGTCGCCGTTGTCGATGATATATCCCTTGTATTCAAAAGGTCCTCTCGGGGAATCCGAGATCGCATAGGCAAGTCTGCTGCCCTTGCAGGGCGAGTAGATAAGATAATACCTGCCGTTTATCTTACGGGGCGAGCTTGCCTCGAAGAACCTCTGCTCCTCGGGGACACATTCTCTGTCGTCGATGACGGGACGCATATAGCTGTCTTTCAGCACCGTGCGCATATCCGAGGGGTCGAGCTCGTTCATGTTCGACTCCGTAAAGCCGTAGTAAACATAGACTCTGCCGTCGTCATCCGCAAGCACTCCGGCATCGTTGAAAATGCCGTCGTCCCCCACCTTCACATCATCGCCGTAAAGATACTGCCCGAGAGCCTTGAAGGGACCCTCCGGCTTGTCGGAAACTCCCACAGCCCCATTCGAGCCCACGATGTAGGCGTAGAGATAGTATTTCCCGTCCTTTTCTATAACATCGGGTGCATAGCATTCGCGCCTTGTCCAGTCGGTATCGGCAGGGCGTTCTCCGCCGTCCTTCGTGCGGAATGAGTCGCCGTGGCACTGCCAGTCGCTGAGATTTGAGAGGGGTGCTGACCAGACCTTCAGCTTGAAGTCGCAGAAATCATTGCAGCCCGGTCTGTCGTGAGAGCCGTAGAGATAAACTCTGTCGCCGAAAACTCTCGGTTCTCCGTCGGGGATGTACTCCCAGAGGGGCAATATCGGATTTGGCATGGTATTTCCTCCTGTGTTCTTTGATATCCCCTATATTATAACATATCCCAAAGCATAATCATATATCATAACGTGCAGTCTTATATTGCATAGCAGACAAAAATATCTCCCGGAAGACCCTTCTCCCGGGAGATATTAAACTTTATTGGTTTTTTAAGCGTTGGTTTTCAGCTTTGCCAAAGCCGTGTAGTCGGATTTTATCAGCTTGTATATCTCGCAGCCTCTGTCCTTTTTGTATTCCTTGACTATCGAGAGATAGAGCTTCTGCTTGCTGTCGGTCTGCTCGAAGATGTTCACCACTTCGGCTATCTCCTCGGCTGTACATTCGCCGGAAAGCCTCTTTTCAAGCTCTGCCGCAAGGGGAGAAACAGCCTGTTTCTTGCTCTTTCTTGCAGTCCTCTTGCGTGCCGGCTTTTTCTTCTCGGGCTCGGCAGGAGCTTCTTCCGCAGGTGCTTCCGGTGCAGGGGCTTCTGCCGGCTGCTCGGGCTTTTCCGGGGCGGCTTCGGCTTCTGCGGCAAGGGCTTCCTTTATCCTGAGATACTTGGGCCTCAGAACTTTGTAAAGCTCTGTAGCCTGTGCCTTGTAGGTCTTTGCCAGCATATTGTGGAGGTCTTCCTTGTCCTCGCTCTCAGCCGCACAGCTCACGATATACGCCACATCGTCGTCCGTTAAGTCGAACACTCCGAGCAGAGCGTTCCTTATAAGCGTCGATGCCGGCTGGTGCTTTCTTGTGCGCCTCTTTGTAACTTTTGCCACGGGCTTCTGTTCGGGCTCGGGCTCGGCTTCCGCTTCGGCAGGAACAGCCTCGGCCTCGATCTCGGGAAGCTCCTCCTCGGCGGTTATCTTCGGCTGCTTGGACTCGCTGAAAGCAAGGGCTGCCGAGATAGTCTGTGTGCGGAAGACCGTTACCGTGTTCCTGTCGGCGAAGCTCACGTTCCAGAAATCGTGGAGCTTGTCGAAGCCCTTGTCTCCGCTGATTATGAATATGGACTCATATATCCCCTTCGCAAGGATATAGCCCAGCAGAGTAGAGAGCTGGAAATCCAGCGCGTTCTTTCCCCCTACCCGGACTTTAAGATATTCGATGTCCGCCTTGCAGGTGAGCACCTTTCTGTGCATATCAAAGCTTATGGTGTCGGAGTTCTCGCTGTAGAAGATTATCACCTTGTCCTCTGCGGCAAGCTCCTCTATCCCTGCAAGTCCCTTGGATTTTACGTTTTCAAAGTCTATCAGAAATGCTTTCATACTTTCTTCCTTTCGCAGCTTTATTCTTTGTCGCTTTTGTCGCCGTCGGTCTTCTTTATCGGAAGCTTTTTGCTCTTTTTCGCAAACACGATAACTATTACCGTGACCGCACCCACAAGAACGACAGCTCCCGCGACCGCAAGGATCACATATCCCGTGCTGCCGCTGTCGGAGGATTTGCTGTCCGAGTCCGTCTTGCTGCCGTCGGAGTTTTCTTCCTCCTCGGGCTCGGTGACTTCCGCTATCTTGTATGTGTAGGTGAAGGTCTTGATGGTCTTGTCCAGCTCCTCGGCTATGAGCTTGTGTCCCTCGGCGGTGGGGTGGATGTCGAATTTGCCGATGTTCGTAAGCTCGGAGGCCTTGCCCTTGAACAGCGGCGCAACATCGCAGACGGTAAACAGTTCCCCGTTGTTCGAGGCTGTAACTATCTTTTCGTTGAGCTTGCCTATCTTCTCCGCCGAGACCTTGTCAACTCCCGGTATCTTGCTGAAGCCGTCAAGAGGGTCGTAAAGGGTCTGGACGATGACCTTTGCTTCGGAATGGGAAGTGATGTATCCTGCGATGCCCGAAATGTTCTGCCCGAAGACTTCGAGGCTGCTGTCGATGACATTTCCCGCTTTGGTCACAACTCCCAGCAGCGTTGCCGAATTCGCAAAGTTTATGTCGTCGAAGGAGGTTATCCCGGCTTCCGCAGCAGCCTCCAGCAGGGGATGGAGCAGGTCATTCCCGCCTATGGAGATGAGCACGCAGT
Organism: uncultured Clostridia bacterium; assembly: GCA_947169055.1. Lineage (GTDB taxonomy): Bacteria > Bacillota > Clostridia > Oscillospirales > Ruminococcaceae > FB2012. The sequence continues at coordinate 4,633 of CAMVOF010000088.1, read as the reverse complement.
CAACATCCAGCTCGGCATCGTAGTCGCCGTTCATCAGCTTTTCGAGAAGCTGCACGGAGGTCTGTCCGTCAACAGCCTCGTTGTTAAGCTCGAAGCCGCATTCCTCCGGCAGCTCGGATGTGTATTTGTCTTTTAATATATTTGCATAGGAAGCAACATTGCCCTTGCCGCCTTCATAGCCTTCGAGCCCGAAGCCGGTGGCTATGGAGTCTCCGAGGACCAGCACCCTGGGAGGTGCAGTCACGGTCTCTTCCCGGTATTCGGTGTCGGCACAGGCAGGAAGAGAAACAGCAGCCGCGGTCACAGCAGCCAGCACTGCCGAAACTATCCGCTTGAACATAAAGATCCACGCTCCTTTTTTTAGATATATCGCATAAAAACATTATAGCATATTCGTTCGGAATATACAACCTTCTTTTAAAATTTTTATATTCTCTTGACTTTTTTGCCGTACAGTGATATTATAGAATGAGAATATATTAACAAAGCGAAAGACAGAAATGCTTCCGCAAGCAGGAAAGGACTGATAAAAGTATGACAGATTATTGCTATCCCGTGGTTGGTGACGAGGTCGGCCTGCCGATGTATATCCTCGGTGCAGGTGCCCGCGATCAGGAGTTCCATTTCATCAGAGAGGACGGTTATCCGAATTACCAGATAATCTACTGCGTGAGAGGCAGCGGAGTACTGCGTCTCAACGGAACGGATACACCGATAAACGAGGGCGATGCTTTTTATCTTCCTCCCAACGTTCCTCATGAGTATTTCCCGGTGGAGGAGATATGGGAAACTCACTGGATAACCTTTGACGGCCGTGAGTGTGCTCCCGTTCTCGACTTCCTCGGCTTCAAGGAGGCCAGAGCATTCCACATCTACGATGTCAATTCCGTGGATGCTATCTTCAAGAAAGTGCTCTATCTCCTCAAGACGAATTATTACTACAGCGGCTATCAGTGCTCGGCTCATCTCTATCAGTTCCTTATCGAGCTGCACAGAGTCATGAATATGCCCGGCGGAAGCAAGGAGGGCGCAAAGCTCAACCAGCTCACACCGGTCATCGAGTATATCGATAAGAACTACGCCAAGGACATCTCCCTTGCCGAGCTCTCGGAGCTTATCGATCTCTCTCCCCAGTATCTTTGCAGACTCTTTAAAGAGTGCCTGAATATGCGTCCCTTCGAGTACCTCGCAAGAAGACGTATCGCCCAGGCAAAGCTTCTGCTGCTCGAAGATAAGCTGAACGTAAACGAGATCGCAAGAACAGTGGGCTATAACGACTGCAGCTATTTCTGCGCAGTCTTCAAAAAGCACGAGATGCTCTCCCCGGCAGAGTTCCGTTCGCTGCATAAAAAGGCAAGCGGCTGATAGATCTGAATTTATAAAGACGCGAAATGGCATGAAGCTGTTTCGCGTCTTTTTTTTGCATCATTTCCCCTGCGGGACTTTCTTGTTCAAGCTTTTATTGCGGTAATTCAGGTCTGTGCGGAGGGTATAGCCTTCTGTCTCCCAGAAGGAATTCGCTGCTTCGTTGTCCTTGAATACCAGCCCGAAAATTTTGCTGATGCCTTCCTTTTGCAGAGCTTCCTCTGCCTTTTTCACCAGCGCGGAAGCTATCCCCATGCGGCGGAAGTCTGGGTGAACGCAAAGATGATGTATTATCGCTCGTCTGCCGTCGTGGCCGGTGAGGATGACGCCCACGGTCTTGCCGTCCTCGGTGTACGCCAGGAAGCAGGTATCGGGATTGCGTTTCAGGTAACGGGTGATGCCCTCTCTGCTGTCGTCAACGGGATTCAAAGCTCGTCTTGACTGCTCGGTGCTGTTCCAGAGCTCAAAGATGCTGTCGTAATCCTCGGCGGTCACGACCCTGATCGAAATATCCATGACCTCAGTCTCCTTATTATATGTGGACCATAAGCGCAGGCAGCTCGTCAAGATCATAGGGCGTCTTCTGATATACGCAGTAGTTCAGCCAGTTGGCGTACATCAGGTTTGCCGAGCAGCTCCAGTTGAAGACAGGCTTCTTTGTGGGGTCGTCGTCGGGGAAGTAGTTGTAGGGGATCTGTATGTCCAAACCCTTGCCGAGATCGCGGAAGTATTCTTTCGACAAAGTCTCCCGGTCGTATTCCCAGTGACCCAGCAGGAAGAACTGCCTTTCCTCGCGGTCGGAGATAACGTGTACTCCTGCCTCGTAGGACTCGGCAACGACTACAAGACCCGGACGCTTGTCTATGTCCGAGCGCCTTATCTCGGTGTGGCGCGAGTGGGGGCAGTGGAAAACATCCCCGAAGCCCCTCAGCAGTGACGAGCCTGCATAGGTTATGTGGTGCTTGAAGTTGCCGAACATCTTGTGATCCAGGGGGTATTTGGGTATGCCGTAGTGGTAGTAGAGCGCTGCCTGAGCACCCCAGCAGATGTGTATGGTGGAATAAACATTGGTCTTCGACCACTCGAACAGCTCGCAGAGCTCGCCCCAGTAGTCAACGTCCTCGAATTCAAGCTGCTCGACAGGCGCACCCGTGACGATCAGACCGTCGTAGCGGTTTTCCCTGACTTCGTCGAAGGGCTTGTAGAATTTCAGCATATGCTCCTGGGGAGTGTTCTTTGAGACGTGGTTCATCTGCACAAGGTCGATATCCACGTGGAGGGGAGTGTTACTGAGCAGACGGAGCAGCTGTGTCTCGGTGGTTATCTTGTCGGGCATGAGATTGACTATGGCTATTTTAAGCGCACGTATATCCTGGTGGTCTGCGCGTTCGGGCGAGATCAGAAATATCTTTTCGCGTTCAAGAGTTGTAAACGCAGGCAGGTTGTCGGGAATTTTGATAGGCATTTGCTGTCCCCCTTAATTCTGTGGCGGTGATTGATAGTATTATAGCACATCACAGAAAATAATGCAACCCCTGCCGAAAAGCCGGAAAAATCCATTGACAAAAGAACGGAGGTCTTTTCTGCCGTGTCCGCCGGAGCAAAGCCTCAAATACATATTGACTTTTGTGCTTGCTTTTGCTATACTTTAATAATGGAGTTTTATTGAAAGGAAGTCAGACCTATGGCTCAGACAAGAACAAGATTCGCACCCAGCCCCACAGGCTATATGCACGTCGGGAACCTGCGTACCGCACTCTATGCCTACCTCACAGCGAGGCATGACGGCGGCAGCTTCGTTCTCCGTATCGAGGACACCGACCGCGAACGCTATGTGGAAGGCGCTGTTGACGTTATTTACAATACACTCAAAGAGAACGGGATGACCTGGGACGAAGGCCCCGATGTGGGCGGAGAGTTCGGCCCCTATGTCCAGAGCGAGAGAATGGGAATGTTCAAAGGCTATGCCGAGCAGCTCATTGAAAAAGATATGGCCTACCGCTGCTTCTGCACAGAGGAACGCCTCGCAGAGCTCCACGAGCAGCAGAAAGCCGCAGGCGAAGCTGTGGGACACTACGACAGACACTGCCGCTGCCTTTCCTGCGAGGAGATAAAGGCTCACCTCGACGCAGGCGACCCCTATGTCATCAGGCAGAAGATGCCTACCGAGGGGGTAACAGCCTTCGACGATATCATCTACGGACATATCGAGGTGCAGAATTCCGAGCTGGAGGATCAGATCCTCATAAAGACCGACGGTATGCCCACCTATAATTTCGCAAACGTGGTGGATGACCACCTGATGCAGATAAGCCACGTTATCCGCGGCTCGGAGTATCTTTCCAGCACGCCGAAGTATCAGCTGCTCTATCAGGCCTTCGGCTGGGACGTGCCGGTGTATATCCACTGTCCGCCGGTGATGAAGGACGAGCACAACAAGCTCTCCAAGCGCAACGGCGACGCAAGCTATCAGGATCTTGTGGCGCAGGGCTACCTCAGCGAGGCTGTCCTCAATTACCTGCTGCTCCTGGGCTGGAGCCCCAAGGGTGAAGAGGAGATATTCTCCCTGCCGCAGATGATCGAGATATGGGATCCCTCGAGGATAAACAAGTCTCCGGCGATCTTCGATATCGTGAAGCTCCGCGCTATCAACGCAGCACATATCAGCGCTTTGTCCGACGAGGATTTCGTCAAGGCGGCAGAGCCATGGATAAGGAAAGTAGTGCAGAGCGAGATAGACCTTGAGCTCCTTTGCCGCAACCTGAAACCACGCTGCGAGATACTCAGCGACATCCCCGACAGAGTGGCTTTCATCGACAATATGCCCGAGACCATCGACCCCGAGCTTTACAAGAACAAGAAGTTCAAGACCGACAGCGAGACTTCTCTCACAGCCCTCAAAGCCCTCGAGCCCGAGCTGGAAGCCGTCACCGACTGGAACAAGGATTCTATCTACGAAGCCTGCCTCGCAGCGGCACAGAAGCTGGAAGTCAAGAACGGCTGGCTGCTCTATCCCCTGGGCATCGCCCTTTCGGGACAGCGAGCCACCCCCGGCGGAGGAACGGACATAGCCGCCATCGTCGGCAAGGAAAAGACGATGACAAGGCTCAGAGAAGCGATCGAAAAACTGTCTTGACAAACGCAAAGATATTGTGTATAATTAAATTGCATACAACTTTTTGAACGGAGGGAAGATATGGAAAACGACACCGGACAGAACAGACAGTACGACTGCCTTAAGATCGAGAACCAGCTTTGTTTTCCGCTG
>CAMVOF010000087.1:0-9362 GCA_947169055.1 uncultured Clostridia bacterium | reverse complement strand
CCCTCCCCTAAACAAAAATCATAAAAAATATTATATCATAAGCTCACAAAGATTTCAAGCAAAATTTATTAACAATCTCTCCCCCTGCTTTTGTGCTTTTGGCTAAGGCTGTGTGCGTGATCTGTTGAGGGAAACCCTTTTGAAAAAGGGTTGCCCCAGTAAATCAAGCAGAAAGCTTAGCCAAAAGCACAAAAGCAGGATCAGAGGATCGTGCCGCCGCCGAGGACGTAATCGCCGTCGTAGAGGACGACTGCCTGTCCCTTCGAGACAGCTCTCTGGGGCTCGTCGAAAACGACTCTTATGCCGTCGCCGTCGGGATAGACCACGCAGGGCATATCCTTCTGGTGGTAGCGGGTCTGTGCCGTGCAGCGGACAGGCTCGGTAAGCTCGTCCCTGTCGATGAGGTTCACATCGCCTGCACGCAGCTCAAAAAAGCGCATCTGCGCTGCCGTTGCCATAACGAGGGTGTTTTTTGGGACATCTTTCGCGTAAACGAACAAGGGCTCGGAGTAAGAAACGCGAACACCCTTCCGCTGTCCCACAGTGTAGTTTATCAACCCCGAGTGCCTGCCGATGACAGTCCCGTCAAGCAGAACGCTGTCCCCGTGAGGCTGTGCGCCTGCGCGTTCCTCTATCAGCCCGGCGTAGTGCCCGTCGGGGATGAAGCAGATGTCCTGTGACTCCGGCTTCTGCGCGTTCTGCAAACCGCTCTCTCCGGCGATGCGCCTTATCGCGGACTTCGTCAGCTGCCCCACCGGGAAGGCCGTGTGGGCAAGCTGATCCTGGGTCATGGAGTAAAGCACGTAGCTCTGATCCTTTTCGCGGTCGGGAGAGCGTTTCAGCAGGTATCTGCCGTCATCCCTCTGCTCGATAACAGCGTAGTGTCCCGTGGCTATCTTGTCAAAGCCAAGCAGCCTTGCTCTTTCAAGGAAGCTGCCGAATTTCAGATGCTTGTTGCATTCGATGCAGGGGTTCGGAGTTCCGCCTGAAAGGTAAGTGTCGATGAAATTGTCGATGACCCGGCAGCCGAATTCCTTCTCGAAATTAAACACATGAAAATCTATCCCAAGGCGCAGAGCGGCAAGCCTTGCATCCTCAACATCCGGCAGAGCACAGCAGGTACGGTCTCCGGGGTTCGTTTCGCCGTAGGAGAACAGGTGCATCGTAGCTCCCGCAACTTCATAGCCCTGCTCCAGCAAAAGCTTTACGGCAGCAGAGCTGTCAACGCCTCCGCTCATGGCGGCAAGTATCTTTTCAGCCATTGAAACTCCCTCCCGTTAAATACCGCGCATCCTGCGAAGCCTTGCAGCTGCTTCTCCGCAGGCTTCGATTATCGTTTCAACGTCTTCCTCGGTGTTTCCGAAGCCAAGAGAGAACCTCACCGACGAGGACGCCTGTTCGTTATTCAGCCCCATAGCCCTCAGAACATGGGAAGGCTCCTGAGCTCCGCTTGCACAGGCAGAGCCGGAAGAAGCAGCTATCCCCTGCATATCCAGCATCAGAAGCAGACTCTCTCCCTCTGCGCCGTCGAACCTGACGTTCACTATCCCCGGAAGCGACTTTCCCGGACAACCGTTCAGGTGGGTCTTCGGGATAGAGAGCAGCCCCTCTGTGAGCTTGTCCCTGAGCTTTGACAGCCTGAGATTTTTCTCCGCATTGTCCTCGAAAAGCTCCTTGACAGCAGCCCCGAAAGCAACGATACCGGGGACATTTTCCGTCCCGGCTCTGCGGCCTCTTTCCTGCTCTCCTCCGAAGATGAGCTTCGGCAGAGTGATGCCGCTGCGGCAGTACAAAGCGCCTATCCCCTTCGGAGCACCGATCTTGTGCCCTGAAAGCGACAGCATATCTATTCCGAGCTTCCGCACATCAATATCTAAGTGTCCAAATCCTTGGACAGCATCAACGTGGAACAGCAGCCCTCTTTCCCGGCAGAGCTTTCCGACCTGCTCTATGGGCATAATAGCTCCCGTCTCGTTGTTTGCAGCCATAAGGCTCACCATGCAGGTGTCGCCGCGCAGAGCTTTTTCGATGCTCTCCGCCGGAACGACACCGCTGCTGTCTGGCTTCACACAGCTCACCTCAAAGCCCTGTGCCTCAAGATAAGCGCAGGCTCCCAGCACAGCGTGATGCTCGACAGCCGTGGTGACTATATGCTTCTTCCCCGAGCTTTTCCCAAGCCCGGCTCCTGCAAGCAGAGCCCAGGTGTCGGACTCCGAGCCGCAGGAAGTGAAATATATCTCGTTTGCCCGCTCTGCACCCACAGCTTGGGCAATTTCCTGCCTTGCGTAAAGCACAGCCGCAGCCGCTCTCCTGCCCTCGGCATGGACGCTGGAGGGATTTCCGAACCCCTCGAACAAAAAAGGCTCAGCCGCTTCAAAAGCCCGTTTCGACACCGGGGTCGTGGCAGCGTTGTCGGCGTAGATCCTCTTTTTTTCCACGGCTCTTCCCCCTGTCTTTTCAGTATCTCAGCTTTGCTCTGATCCTTTTCCACTCCGGGCAGACTGTGGAGACAAGTCCCCAGAATGCAGCGCTGTGATCCATGTATTTCAAATGGCAGAGCTCGTGGGCGACAACATAGTCGATGCACTCGCGGTCGTAAAAAACTATGCTGCTGTTGATGGAGATGTTTCCGGTGCTCGAGCATCTGCCCCAGCTTGCTTTCATTTTCTTGACGGTTATCTTCTTCGGATAAAGCCCCAGCTGCGGAGACAGCCTGTCGAAGGATTCCTTCACAAGCTCTTTTGTGATCTTGATTACAGCTTTCTGCGCCTGCTTGTGGATGTATTCCTCGTCGCTGTCTTCCTTGACGGATATCTCCAGCCTGCCCTTTTCAAACCTCGGCTGGAAATACTTCTCCGAAGCCACGGGAACTATCGTGTATTCCTCGCCGGCGATGGAAAGCTTCATTCCTGCCGTGAACCTCTGCTCCTTCATCCGTTCCCTGCTTTTTTCCAGGGAATCCAGCACCCAGCCAAGCTTCTTCGCAATAAAATCCTCACCCAGCTCCAAAGGGACACGGTAGGGCATCCTCAGAATTACTTCTCCGTTCTTTACGGCGATGTAGATATTCTGCCTTCTGCCGCGGTCAAGGATATATTCAAGCACAAAGCCGTTTTCAAGCAGCATCCTTCTGCGCTCGCGGCTCATAAGATCAGCCTCCGTCGGTCTTTACAGGCTCGCCTGCACATCATGCAGAGCCTCTGTTATATCCAGCAGCGGATTATCGTCCTTGTGATCCTTCATATCCACAAAGGAGATATCCGTAAAGATAACAAATATGTAGGGTCCCTTTTCGGTATAGACGATGCCCGAATCATTCATAGCGCACTCGTCGTTGGAGGGATCGCCGTCGGTGTAATCTGCATCGACCGCCTCATTGGGATCGTAAGGCTTGTCGGGATCGCGGCCGTTCTCCCAGCCCGCCTTGGTCTGCACGGGGTATCTGTCGCCCAGCTGCTCCTTTGCCGCGGAGTTTGCGGAGTCGGCATAATACCTTGCAAAGCCGGTGCTCAATCCTTCATCGTTCAGCACGCAGTAGAGCTTTGTCCAGAGCTTGAAAAGGTCCTTTGCGCTGCCGTTCCTCGGATAGTAGTCGTCGGCAAAGGAAGTATCCACGCCTGTTTCCGTACACCACTTCTTGAAATTCTCGTCTCCGTAAATATCTCTGAGCTTGCCGTAGGAGTCGTTGTCCGAGAACTCAATAGTGTTTCTCATAAAGGCTCCGTTCTCGGCAACGCAATTCACAAAGCCCTCGAGCACCGAGCCCACATACACCGACTTGATCGTGCTCTGTGTGCACATCTTTCGGGTTGAGCTGTAGGCAACGCCGGAGCAGGTCTTTAAGTCGGCCATTATCAGCGAGACCTTGTGTCCGTTGGCAGAGAGCTTATATATCTCGTTTTCCAGCTTTTTCAGCGACTCGGAAGAAGGTGTGCTGCTGCCGAAAGATGCAAGCTTGAAGTTGTCATCCACGCTGTTTGCAAGCTCTCTTATCTTCGGCATAAGGTCAAAATACGTCTTTGCGCTTTCGGTGTCGTAGGCAGGAGCATTCCTTATGGCCTCCGGCTCGTCGTCGAGAGAAGCGACTATCGGCCCGGAATATCCGGGCTTGACCTCTACGGGAACATCCGCCTTGCTTTCGTCAGCGCTGGTGTCCGTGCTTTCCTCCGAGCTGTCAATTTCGCTTTCGGCCGCAGGAGGCTCAGTCGTTGAGACCTGGGCGTAGGTGCCGTCTTCGGGAGCTCCGACTATCTCCAGAGAGCTGCCCGAGCTTCCGCAGCCTGCAAGCACAGCCGCCGCAAGCAGCGCAGCCACAGCAGGATATATCTTCTTTCTTATGTTCATATTTGTCCCTCCGATCTTTTTCGGATAATATCTCTAATAATTATACCACGCTCCTTCTTATTTTGCAATAGGCGGAAAAGAAAAACCCCCGAACTCACAGTTCAGGGGTAAAATATCACTTTCCGCTTTTTGCGATGATGTCTTCTGCTATGGCTTTTTTTGTCACGCATCTATCCATAGCAAGCTTTTCAATCATACGGTGTGCATCTTCTTCGGTCATACCCTGCTCGGAGATGAGCAGCCACTTTGCACGGTTCACGAGGCGTATCTCAGCCATTTTGTCCTCAAGGGAGACCGATCTTTTCTCGAGCTTTCTCAGGCGCTCTCTCGTGCTTTCGAGCCAGTCGAAGGCCTGCTCCACAAGCTGCCTGGGAGAAGGCTTCGCCAAAGTACAGACTCCGTAGGGACGCACTCTGTCGAAAATATCCGCATAGTATTCGCTCCTCACAAGAAGCAGACAGGCACAGCTGCTGTCGGTGCAGCAATCTATGGCAAAGCGCACCCCGTCGTCGTCCGGCAAAGGCGCGTTTATGATAACTATATCAAAGCTGTGGTCGAGCCGCTGGCGTTTTGCGCTGCTGACACTCGTTTCAAGCTCGTAGTCATAGGTCTGTCTGTGGGCGATGAGCTCCTCTATGGAAGCGTTGAACTTGGGCTGTGCCGACACGATCAGCACACTGTATCTCCGCTGCTTCAGCTCCACGGCATAGCCCCCTTTACTCGCAGTAAATATCTATTATCCTTTCGGGAAGATGCTCTTTTATAAAGCTGCTGGTCTTTGCTCTGGCCTTAGCTTCTTCAAAGGTCGACGGAAGCTTTTCAAACTTCGATGTAGTCTCCTCGTCAGCCGAGAAAAGATTGACGTCCGACATCGGCGGCAGATAGAGTCCGTTTTTGTATCCGTAAAGTCCGGCATGGATGAGCAGCGTAAAGGCAAGATAGGGATTTGCAAGAGGATCCGGCGAACGGAGCTCTGCTCTGCGGTATTCTCCCGAAGCCGCAGGTATTCGCACCAGCTGTGAACGGTTCTCGCTGGACCAGGAGATGAACTTCGGAGCCTTGTTTCTTCCGAAGCGCTTGTAGCTCAGCTCTGACGGGTTCAGGAACACCGTCATGGGAGCTATCTGCTCGAGGATGCCTGCGATGACTGACGGCAGCTTGATGTGGTTTTTGTCGTCCTTCACTGAAAGATTTATATGATAGCCGTTGCCCGGCTTGTCTGCAAGGGGCTTCGGCGAAAAATCCGCATAGAGCCCGTTGGCGTGGGCAACTGTTTTAACGACAGTCTTGAAAGCCATCGCATCGTCGGCTGCCTGAAGTGCACCGGAATAATGGAAATCTATCTCGTTCTGACCGGGGCCTTCCTCGTGGTGGGAGCTCTCGGGAACTATCCCCATCTGCTCCAGGGTCAGGCATATCTGACGCCTGATATTCTCTCCCTTGTCGTCGGGAGCTATATCCATATACCCTGCCCGGTCGTAAGGGATAGCCGTTGGGTTGTCGTGCTCGTCCAGCTTGAAAAGATAGAACTCCAGCTCCGAGCCGAACATGAATTCCAGCCCCTCCGCCTTTGCCTCTTCAACAGCTGCCGCCAGCAGGCTCCTTGTGTCGCACTCAAAGGCCTTGCCGTTGGGCTTTTTTATCGAGCAGAACATCCTGACGACTCTTCCGTGCTCCGGCCTCCAGGGCAGAACGGAAAGGGTGTCCGGGTCGGGGAAAAGCAGAAGGTCTGACTGAGCTTCGTTTGCAAAGCCTCTCACCGCCGAAGCATCAAATCCTATACCCTGCTCGAAGGCTCTCCTGAGCTCTCCGGGCATGATGGAAATATTCTTCTGCACTCCGTAGGCATCACAAAATGCAAGACGCACGAACTTGACGTCCTCCTCGGTGCAGTACTGGATTATCTCTTCAGCTGTGTAATTCATCGTCATCAGACCCCGCTTCCTATTATTAAGTCAACACCGCACAACCACCGGCTAACGCCTTTGTACGCCATCTGCTTGCATATTTTCCGTCATAGCACACAAATTCTCCCTTGAAAGGCACAAAGCCTTCCTGCGGTCGAATTTATGCGCTCTGACGAAAAATCTGACTGCGCATCTGACGCACAATGGCTGTGCGTTGTTGCCTTGAAAAATACTATTATTTTAAATCTCAGTTTGCTACATACATCTGTCTGTAAGGATTTCCGCTGTCCGGCTCGACTACTATGAACGTATGATCCAGGAGCTTATCCAGCTCGTGGCCGAAATAATAGCAGAACCGTCTCAGATAATGGGCTATCTCCCCAAGCTCTTCCTTGCCGGCTTCGTGGGTGTGTACCTGGCTGGGGAACTTGATGCCCTTGCCGTCCGAGCGCAGGAACATCTTGCCGCCGTGCATTCCCGTTGAGGGGAAGTTGCCGACAATGGGATTCCCGTCATCGTTGAGGCCAAGCACGATTATAACTCCGCCTGCCTGATACTCCCCGAGGAAGCTTCCGGCACGTCCTCCTATAACAAGAGCCGGCTGCTTTTCCTTGTATGCCTTCATGTGGATGCCTGCTCTGTAGCCTGCGTTGCCCTGAACGTATATCCTGCCGCCTCTCATGGCGTAGCCCACAGCATCGCCCACATTCCCGTGGATAACGATAGTGCCGTCGTTCATGGTATCGCCCACAGCGTCCTGAGCATTGCCCATGACCTCGATCTTAGCTCCGTTGAGGTAAGCTCCCAGGGCGTTGCCGGGTATGCCGCTGACGGTAACTGTCTTGTCGGAGATGCCTGCTGCCAAAAACCTCTGCCCGAGGCAGTCGGTTATTGTGCAGCTGCCGCGAGCCTGCCGCAGCGTTTCGTTGAGCTCTTTATAATCGAGCCCTTCCGCATTGATATTCATTATACCACACCTCCAAGCTTTTTTCTACGGGTCTCGGGCAAAAATATGGCCAGAGAAGGAAATGTTTTCAATTTGTTTATATCTGTTTCATCAAGAGGAGTCTTTTCTCGGACAAGTGATGTATAAATTCCCGCTCTGTTCACATCGCCGATGATGATATATCCGCAGAGCTTTCCGTCCTTCACGTAAAGCCTCTTGATAGCTCCGGGCTTCTTTTCCTCAAAAAGCTCGGCGTCCTCGGGATAGCAGCCTGCCGTCACGGAATGGAGCTCGAAGAAGCCTATGGAGTTCATGGGGATAGCATCGTTGATCTCCGCCTTGCCGCCTGCCATGTTGATGCCGGCGCAGCGTCCCTGCATATAGGCATTGGGCAGGATAGCCAGCACTCTCTTGGCTCCGATGGAGCTGTCGTAGCCCTCGGTGCAGTCTCCGGCAGCGTAAATATCTGCAACTGTGGTCTGCATCTTCTCGTCAACTATCATTCCCCTGTTGACTTCACAGCCTGCCTGCGCAGCGATAGAGGTCTCAGCCCTTACGCCGACTGCAAGCACCAGAACATCGAAGCCGACCTCCGCTCCGCTCTTCATCACGGCCTTGTTCTTCTCGAAGCTCACAGCCGTATCACCCAGCAGGAACTTTATGCCGTTCTTTTCAAGATGCTCCTGCATGACTGCTGCACACTCGCTGTCATATATGGACGAAAGCACTCTGTCAGCAAGGTCGAAGACCGTTATCTCCGCAACACGTCCGGCAATACCCTCAGCGCATTTAAGGCCGATAAGTCCTGCTCCTGCGATAAGCACACGGCTCTTGGGAGTAAGTGCCTTTTCAAGGGCGAGGGTATCGTCTATCGTCATGAATGTGAACTTCTTCTTTACGGTGTCGAGCCCCTTGAAAGGCGGCACGAAAGGCGAGGACCCGGTGCAGAGGCACAGCTTGTCGTAAACCACTTTCTTGCCGTCGGCAAGCACCACTTTGTTTGCTTCCCTGTTGATGCTCTCGGCTTTTCCGTAGATAAGGCGGACGCCGTTTTTCTCGTAGAAATCCTCAGAGCGGTAGTTCATCTTTTCAAGGGTCGTCTTTCCCTCGAGATAGTATGAGATGAGAGGACGGGAATAAACAGGTCTTTCCTCCGCCGAGATAACAGTGATGCCGCTGCGAGTGTCAACGCTTCTTATACCCTCGATACAGCCTGCCGCAGCAACGCCGTTTCCGATAACAACATATTCGCTCATCACTCTCACCTCTCCTCATAAACTATGGCATTGTTGGGACAGCCCTTTACGCAGGCAGGTGCACCGCAGCTGTTTTCAAGACACAGCTCGCACTTCTGCGCAGCACCCGAAGGTCCGGGAGCAACAGCTCCGTAAGGACAGACCAGCACACAGGTCAGGCAGCCCACACATTTCTCTTTGTCTATCTTTATAACTCCGTCCCGGATGCTTATAGCTCCTGCGATGCAGCTCTTCACGCAAAGAGGATCCTTGCAGTGGCGGCAGGATACGGCATAGGTGATGCCGTCAGCCTCTTCGATATGCACCCTCGGGAAGATAGGCTTGCCCTTGAGAGCCTTCACCATATCGTCGATGCCGGAGTTCGCATAGGCACAGTTGTATTCGCACAGGTGGCAGCCGAGGCACCACTCTTCATTAACATATACTCTTTTCATTAGTCGTCCCTCCTATTCCCCTGCGTGGGAGATACCCAGTATCTCCAGCTCCTTGTCGGTAAGTCCCACGCCGCGGAGCATCAGCCTGTTTCCGCGCAGGCTCTCTATGGAGTTGATGCCCATGCCGCCCATGAGCTCCTTGATCTCGTGTCTCCAAGCGTTCATGAGATTTACGAGCCTCTGGGAACCGATGTCGGGATTGAGCCTCTTCACAAGATCGGGACGCTGAGTTGCGATGCCCCAGTTGCACTTGCCGCTGTGGCAGGTCCTGCAAAGATGACAGCCCAGAGCAAGGAGAGCCGCTGTTGCAACATATACTGCATCCGCACCCAGAGCAACGGCCTTGACAACGTCTGCTGCCGAGCGAACGCTTCCGCCCACAACAAGAGAGATGTTGTTTCTTATACCCTCGTCTCTGAGGCGCTGGTCAACAGCCGCAAGAGCAAGCTCTATGGGGATGCCCACATTGTCTCTT
>CAMVOF010000086.1:0-9408 GCA_947169055.1 uncultured Clostridia bacterium | reverse complement strand
ATCCAACGGCTGCTGCGGCATTTTCTGTATTATCGCCGCTGTCGGCAGCTGCGGCCTCGAAGCCCATAGCCTGTACAGCCATCATCAGTGACAGCAGTGCGCATACTGCTGCTTTTCTTAATTTCATGCCGGATCTGTCCTTTCCAAATAAACGAAAAAATGAAAACTTTTTACACAAAGCCCGTATTTACACGGGGTACATTTTCTATTATACAAAAAAACACCCTTTTTGTCAACCAAAAAGGGGCTTTTGTAATATATTACCGTTTTGTGTACCGAGCTGTCAGAACACCTCGATGTCCCAGCCCATCTCTCTCAGGGAAACGATCCCGTCGGGAGAGACTACAAAGTGGTCCAGCAGGCAGTATTTCATTTCGCTGAGCCTTTCGTTGAGCTCTCTTGTCGATCGCAGGTCGCTTTCCGAGGGCGGGCTCGATCTGAACAAATGATTGTGCGCTAAGATATATGAGTTGCAGCCGCTTTCGTCAAGTGCGTTGACTATCAGGGGACACACAGCCTCTACCTGCCTGTGAGAGCCCTCTGCGATGATGCGCCCTCTCTTTGCCAACAGATCGTCGGTGACAGGGAAGAGCACCAGCCTTTCGATTTTGCAGCCCGTGAAGCAGCTGTAGATATAGGCTCTGAATTCCTCGGCCGCCGCAACAGGCACGCCTTCTCCTTCTTCGAGCAGGCTCCTGAAAACATAAGCCGCAGGAGCATGGAGGGGAAGCCCGCCGTTCATGAGCATGAGCTCCGGCGGTTCGTCGTCGATCATCTGCTTCACCGAGAAGTATTTCCCCGAAAGCTGCCCTGCATCCTCGGAGCCGTCTTCACCCCAAGGCACAGCCTTCGCAAGTTCCCCGATAAGCTCGGAAGAGCTTTTTCTCTTTCTCCGAGCCTTGTCCTTCGCCTCTTGAAGCGCAGTCTTTTTTTCGGCGCGGTATTTTTCGGCGTTCATTATTTCTTCGCAAGGTCAATGATCGAGATGACAGAGATAACGATCATTATCGCCAGGGCGATAACAAGGCAGGCAAAGGAGGAACCCTGTGCCGTGATGAACCCTGCATAGGTGTTGTCGCCGATGACCTTGTCCGAAAGCTCGGTGTTGCCGATGCCCGAGAAGAACAGCGCCAGCATGAACCTTACCGTCAGCAGCGAGAGAAATGCCGAGATGCCGGATAACGACCCCGCAAGCATAAGTCCCATCTTGTTGGTCTTCCTGCTGGATACTATCGCAGCTATCGCGTAAACAATGCACATCAGTACAAATACTACGTAAAGCGAGGATACTACTACCGTCTTTACTTTCTGCGTACCTGCGTTGTCGTTGTCAATGTCCGGCAGAAGTATAAGGAACGAAAGCCCGAAGGCTATCCCCGCAAGTGCAGTGAATATCGCAAGTATGCAGCTCCGCTTCTCACTCGTCGGCAGCTTCCTCTTTTTTATCTGTATAGGCATTTCTTAAGCCCTCCTGTGATTTATTACAAATCATATTATACCACGTCTTTCCCCTTATTTCAAGTGCTATTTGAAATTTTGCCTCATCGCTGCTTTGTGCGGAGCTGCTGGGGGAGACCCTTTTGAAAAAGGGTCATCCCCCAGACCCCCTCACTAAAACTTTTAATGTTTTTTGGCGAGGGTGCCATCGATCTTCAAAGAACGCACAAACTTATAAGCTTGATGCGTTCCGGGAAATTGATGACACCCTCGCCAAAAAATCGCTAAAAGTCTTTGGAAAGGAGTTTGAGGGATAACCTTTCTTCAGAAAGGTTTCCCTCAATAATTCCGCACAAGGCAACGATAAGGCAGAGATCAGGCGATCGCGATGTCGAGGATCATCATGACGATGAAGCCGATCATGACGCCCACTGTACCTGTATGGCCGGAGCCGAGGTGGGCTTCGGGGATAAGCTCCTCGACGACGACATAGAGCATAGCTCCTGCTGCGAAGGCGAGGAGGAAGGGCATGGCTGCATTGACGCTTCCTGCTGCGAGGGCGCTGAGGACGCCGGCGACGGGCTCGACAGCGCCGGAGAGTGCGCCGAGGGCAAAGGCTTTTCTCCGGCTCATGCCTTCCTGTCTCAGGGGCAGGGAGATCGCGGCACCCTCGGGGAAATTCTGTATCCCGATGCCGAGAGCGAGAGCAGCAGCCGCAGCCTTGCCCGGGGTGTCGGAGGCAAGAGCGCAGGCAAGGCCGACAGCCATGCCCTCGGGGATGTTGTGGAGGGTTATGGCAAAGACCAGAAGGCTAAGCCGCTTGAAACCGCTTTTTACGGTCCGGGGCTCAGCCGGCCGGAAGAAGGGCATGAGCCTGTCGAACAGCATAAGAAAGCATACCCCCGAGGCTATCCCTGCCGCAGCAGGCAGCCAGACGATACCTCCCTGTTCTCTTGCCTGGTCGATAGACGGCAGCAGCAGCGACCACACGGCGGCAGCCGTCATCACCCCTGCGGCAAAGCCGAGGAAAGCCCGTTTGAGCCTGTCGGCATTTTTGTCCGACCGCATAAAAAACACCACAGCCGCTCCGAGAGCCGTCATCAAAAACGTGAACCCTGTTGCGCCTGCGGCAAAGATCATCTCATTCATACTATCACAGCTCCTCTGCTTATCCTATGCAGAAAAGCCGCCGCCTGTTAAGGCAATACATCACAACGGTTGTGCGGTATTGCCTTAAAAAAGCGAGCCCGGAAACCGTTTCCGGCTCCGGGCTGTGATGCTTTGTTATGTCTGAGTGAAACTGTTTATCAGTTTGTAGGTGTAGTCTCGATGTTGCTGTTAGCCTGGTCAACGAGCCACTGAACCTTAGCCTTGTACGAACCAACGCACTCGGTCCAGGTCGTAGCACCGCCGCCGGTGATCATCGTAGCCTGGGAAACATCCTGCATAGCAGCGTCCAGCTCGGGCGATACGCCGTTCTGGAGGTCGAATACAGGGTTCTGAGCGCAGAGCTCGTAGCAGGTCTTACGCATCTCGATCATCTCGTCGTTCCAGAGATACTCGTCGCGGAGAACGTCCTCAGTGATCTGAGAAGCTTCCTTGTCGCAAACCAAAGTGCAGGCGCAGAATGCAGCGAAGCCCTCGGGGTTGGGAGCACCTGTGCAGAGGTTGTAGCCGTTTACACGGGAGCCCATGTAGTAGGTGTCGCCGTCGGGGTCTCTCGGCATAGGAACGAACATGATCTCGTCTTCCTCAACGTCGCCGATGATAGCGCTCTTCTCAGGCGGAACTTCGATAGCCCAGAGGCCTGTCGGGATGAAGAGAGTGAGGTAGGTGCCGAGACCTTCACCGGTTTCGCCCTTTCCTCTTGTGCTCCAGTTGTTGGACGAACGGTCGAAGCAGACTTCGTTCTTCTGCAGCTCGTACATCCAATCCTGTACCTTGGCGATCTTGGGGTCGTCCATGTTCTGAACGATCTTTCCGTCCTGAAGTCCGATCAGCGGAACGCCGGAGGTCTGGGACAGAGCGTTGCCGTACCAGTAACCGTCAAGGCCGTACTTCTCCTGCTCAGCGTTGGTGAAGGATACGCACATATCATAGAATGCGTCCCATGTCCACTCATCGTTTGCATAGAGCTCTGCGGGATCGTCAAGAGCGTTGTCTTCGATAGTTCTCTTGTTGTAGATGCAGACGAAGTTAGGTGTAGCCTTGAATACTGCGATGTAGTGCTTGCCGTTGAACATGAACTGATCGCAGAAGGGCTTGGCATCTGCCCAAAGCTCGGAATTGAGATCGATGTAGTCGTCGATGGGCTGGAACATTGCCTTGATAGCACCCTTCGGGAAGGTATCCATATCGTCGGCAGGGAAGAAGTCGGGAGAATCCTGGCTCATAACAAGGTTAGCCAGCTTGGTGTATCTGTCTGCCCAGTCAGCGTGGATGTACTCGATGGTACCGCCGTACTTTTCCTCAAACAGCTTGAGTCCGGGACCCTTTACAGCACCCTCGGAGGGGTTGATGTCCCAGTGAGCGAGCCACTTGAGGTTGGAGTTTGAGATGCTTGCAGGAAGACGGGGGTCGTCGGCAAGGTTCTCAACGATCTCGGTAGCCGATTCGTTAAGCTCTTTACCGGGCTTGGTGGTGGTGCCTTCCTCGCCGTTGTTGCTGCTTGAATCTCCGCAGCCTGCAAAGCTGAGCGTCATCGAAAGTGCGAAAACGCCGGCTGCGAGTCTCTTTGCTAATTTCATAGATTTACCTCCTACAGTTTTCTTACGCGATTAGCTGAATTCTCTTGAATCCACTACCCTTATAATAACAAATTACAAAAATTTAGTCAATCAGCAACTTGCAATATAAATGCCTTTGAATTTTGGTGATATTGACAATAGCGCGCGTTTGCGCGTTATGATTACGTTTTCAGAAAACGATTTCGATTTATAAATGCAACTTATTAAACAAAAGTTTACAATCGCCCGAATATATTAACCTGTAAAAGACACTTATCCTTGCCCCGGCAGGGCATAGGGGCTGATTTTGCACTAAAGTAAATGTGCACAAGGGCGGAACCTATATTTTGTGCAAAAAAATAATTTTTTCGTTAGATATGTACAAAATGTTGACTAAATAATAATTTATGTGCTATAATTTAAGGTGTATAGCGCTGTCCGGAGGCAGTGCGCTGATCGTATGATAAAATAAACCTATGGCTGCATAGGAACTGGAGGTCAGAAATGGATAAGCAATTTGATTACGGCAGTTATGCCGGTTACCGTGAGACTGTGCGGACGCTTAATGCCAACCTGAAAAGTCTGCTGAGCCTCAGCGAGGAGATCGCCCTTGTCAACACCGCAAATTCCATAAGAGAGACGATCGAGAAAAGCGAGGCGGACCACTTTGAAGTCGCCATAGTCGGCGAGTTCAAGCGAGGCAAGTCCACGCTCATCAACGCTCTGCTGGGACAGGAAGTCCTGCCGGCAGACGTTCTGCCTGCAACGGCAACTCTCAACCGTGTTACATACAGCGAAGAGCCTTATGTTCAGGTGGAGTACAAAAACGGCAGGAGCGAGAAAGTCGATATAGATCAGCTGGAGAATTACGTTACCAAGCTGACTGCCGAAGCTGAGGAAAAGGCCGAGACGGTCAAGGAAGCAACTGTTTACTACGACACCGAGTTCTGCAAGAACAACGTTGATATCATCGACACCCCCGGCCTCAACGACGACGAGCAGATGACGAATGTTACCCTTTCCATCCTGCCGAAGATCGACGCCGCTGTGTTCGTTATCAGCGCCAATTCCCCCTTCTCCCAGTTCGAGAAGGACTTCCTCGAGAAGAAGATGCTCACCTCCGATGTTGGAAGGATCATCTTCGTCGTAAACTGCTTCGGTACGTTCTCTCAGGAAGATGAAACAAAGATCGTCGAGACCGTCAGAACACGTATCACCAAGTACGTTATGGATAAGGCGAAAAAGGTAATGGGCGAGGACAGCCGCGAGTTCGCAGCATATAAGAGAAAGATCGGCACACCGAGAGTTATCGGAGTGTATGCTAAGCGTGCCCTCACCGCAAAGAAGATAGAGGATTCTGGCCTGCTGGAGGATTCAAACTTCCCCGAGTTCGAGAGAGCTCTGGAAACTATCCTCACCAAAGAGCGAGGCGTTATCGCTCTCCAGATACTCACCAACAAGATCACCAACTCCGGAACGGAGATCCTCCGCTCGGTAGTTATGCAGGAAAATGCTCTGATGATGGCCAACGACGAATTCATGGAGAAGTACGACCAGGCTATCAGCGAGATCGATGACATCAGAAACAAGAAGAGACAGGAGTTCGTAAAGATCAACCAGTCTGCGAACCACGTTTTTGCCGACCTCAAGCCCGTCCTTGACAGCTATTGGACGAATATCGAGGCTGCGGCTATGGAAGTTATCGACAATTACCCCATGTCCTCCGACGACTTCAAGAAAGATCAGCTCAAGGTGGTCACCGCAAAGCTCACCGACAAGATAAGAGAGTCCATAGAAGTAAGAGCTTCCCTTATCTGTGAGCAGATACAGAACGCTATCAACGTTGCTATCAGCGTCGAGGCTGACAGACTCCAGGGCTTCGAGAACGAGTTCTTCGAGTCCGTTTCCAGGATCCAGGAAATGTTCACCCTTTCCGAGCGTGTCTCCAAGAACGGCAGCGGCATCGACAAGGGCGTGGGAGCTGTGTTCGGTTCCTTCGGCTTCGGCGGTGCATTCCTTGGCTTCCGTGAGGCAGGCGTGAAGGGAGCTCTGCTGGGCTTCGGAACAGGCTTCGCCAGCTTCTCGGCTATCTTCTTCACCACCTTCCTCAGCCTCTCGCCTGCATGGCCTGTGGCTCTGATGATAATGGCAGTTTCGGGCCTCGGCGGAACGTTCATCGCCGGACTTTCCATAGACAAGTTCCTTGTGAACGAGAGGATCGACAAATATAAGACAAACTTCAAGAATCAGGTCAAGAAGCAGTTCCACGAAATGAGGATCACAAACGACTTTACCGAGACTGTAAGACGTCAGGTGTTCTCGGCGTTTGAGGGACTCAAGAGCAAGATCGAGAGCGAGACCGAGATCATCCTGCGCGATACTCAGGAGACCCTCGACAATCTCAACGCCCTCAAGACAGAGAAGAACGACCTCTCCGAAAAGGAGATGGAGCGCCTCCACGGCATAGCCGAGGCTGCAAGCGCCATCGTTTCCGATGCCTATGCGCTGAGAAAGGCTCTGTCCGATACAAGCGAGCCCGCAGAGGCATCGTGAGCC
This sequence comes from uncultured Clostridia bacterium, assembly GCA_947169055.1. GTDB lineage: Bacteria > Bacillota > Clostridia > Oscillospirales > Ruminococcaceae > FB2012. The sequence continues at coordinate 2,689 of CAMVOF010000086.1, read as the reverse complement.
TTGCTGCGGCAAAAATTTCGTGAAATCAGCTTTTAGGAGGTAACCTGATGAGTGGATCTTTAGAAAATGTCAATCCGCTTTTGCAGATAGACACGGGATTTCGCTCATATCTTAACGCATATACACGTTCCTTCCAGAACCACGTTGTCGGCGGACAGCTGGACTATGCCTTTGAATCCGACTTCGCCGTAAGGCAGAAGATAATCGGTCTTTCGGGCTGGGGCAGGCTTGCAAAAGCCGTCAACACCACCGACATCTCGGCAGAGGCCAAGCACCTCTTCATGAAGTGCGACCAGGCAGGAGCACTCAAATATCCCGAGATTTACGAGATAGTAAAGAAATGTGCGGAAAGACTTGAGCTCAATCTCCCCATTGTGTTTATCAGAACCGATATAGAGAAGCCCCTTGTTTATTCCATAGCAAGCGATCTTATCGACCCTTGTATCGTCCTCAGCGAGTGGACGGTCAAGACCTGTTCGCCGGACGAGCTCACGCTGCTTATCGGCTGTGAGTGCGGCAGGATACAGAACAACCATTCTGTCTTCAACTGGGCGTTCACATACCTTAATTATAACCGCAACGTTTATCTGCCGGTGGAGCGTTCCTATAAGAGCGCTGTAAACAACCAGCTGGTGTGCTCTCTCGTGGAGTGGGTGCGCTATGCGGATGTCACCGCAGACAGAGCAGGCATGATCTGCCTTGACGAGCCGGGACGTTACTGCGAGATAATCTGCTCGCTCTACCGCAAGGGCTTCGTGGATTTCTACGGCAGAGGCTCTGATTCCCTGAATGCCGCAAAGCTCAGCGGCATAACCGAGGGTTATTCTTCCCAGCAGGCAAGAGCTATACGCTCTGATGCTTCGCTGAGCGATCTTGAAAAGAGGATACTCGCAGCAGCGGAATTCCTTAATTGCGAAGCGCTGTTCGAGTGGAGACGGGATATCGGCAAGGCCGAGAAGTCCGTCTATACAACGCAGAACTGCGACGTCCGCGTTACTATGATCCTCGGAACGGGAGGGCAGTTCAATGGATAATTTCAACAGTAATGCTGCCTATACCGACATAAACAACATAAGACAGAAAATGCGCACCCTCATGGAAGACAAGGATATCTCTGCCGTTCTGGGCAGCGAGTTCATCGAGGAGCTGCGCGAATGGGACAGCGTCATCGAGAAGCGTTCCGACGAGCCCTTCACCCTTGTTATCCTGGGTGAATTCAAGAGGGGCAAGAGTACTATTATAAATGCCCTTCTCGGCAAGGAGCTTGCTCCCTCAAACGTATCCCCCGAGACCTACACCATAAACGAGATCTCATATTCCCCTGTGCCGAAGGTGGAGGCTGTTCTGGAAAACGGCGACAGACGTGTCCTTACCTTCAAGGATATAACCCGGGACAGGCTGAAGATCAAGATGAGGCTCTATCCCTCCAAGATAGCCTATCTTGATATCAAGGACAACGCAGAGATACTCAAGGAGATGCGCATTGTGGATACCCCGGGCCTTTCGGACCTGGAGGATCTGGACAAAGTGGTAACGGAGTACCTTGTGAATGCCGACGCCATAATGTACGCCACATCCAGCCTGCTGCCTTTCTCCGAGACCGAGCAGGTGTATCTCGCAAGCCATGTGCAGCCCCAGCGCTTCGGTATGCTCTATGTGCTGGTAAATATGATCGACGCCCTAAACACCAAGCAGGACGTCCAGAAGATCATGCGCAGGTTCGAGCGTATCTCCGAGCAGATCGTTCCCAACGCCTTCGTCTATGGCATAAGCGGCTATGACGAGCTTATGCGCAAGACGGGCGGAGAGCGTCCTCCCGACGACAAGGGCACAAGAGAATTCTACGAGACACAGTTCTTAAAGTTCGAGCTTTCCCTCAAGCGTGATATAATCATGCAGAAGGATGTCATCCGTACAAAGCGCGTGTTCACCATGGCCGAGAACATGGTGGCGGAGACCTACGCAAAGCTTCGTATGCTGGCGGATATGGCGGAAATGGACGCCAAGGTCCTGGAGGAGAAGACCCGGGACTTCGACGAGCAGTGCTCGCAGCTGGCAGAGGCTCTGGCAGAATGCAAGCCGAAGCTGCACCTTAACATAACGGAGATGCAGCAGGAAGCAGAGAAGTGGATGTACGAGTTCTTTGCAAAGCTCAGGCAGAGCATGATCGAGTGCCGGGCTAAGGACGAGAACGGAGAGGACATCTATCCGCCGGAGGACATCGAGAAGTACTTCTATTCCTACCTTATGGAAAAGGTGGGCGAAGCATACCGTACCTGCATCGAGTGCCACAGGGCAAGGATAAACGAGTTCGTCGTGAATCTCAGCCGCGATCTGGCTCGCAGGCTCGGCATCAAGGACCTCTCTGAGGCTGTGCAGAACGCAGGCACCGACAGGCTCATGCGCTCGATGAACAAGAACGTCACCCGCTCGGTAATGAGCGTGAAGATGTTCGGCACCAGCGAGACATTCCCGCCGGCGACGATGAGCACCTTCAGCAGCATCCTCAAAAAGAAGAAGCAGACCGACATTATCGACATAGCGCTTGAAAATTATGATGATATAAGAAATAATATAGTCAAGGATATCAAGAACGTTTATGCCGACCTTGAAACCAAGGCGGCCGCAAGGCTTGACGGCCTGTATCTCTATCAGGTTGAAATGGGCAGAGAGGCGCTCTCACAGGCTC
>CAMVOF010000085.1:0-9507 GCA_947169055.1 uncultured Clostridia bacterium | reverse complement strand
CTTTCATTCCACAATTATAACATGGAAAAGTTCGGACATCATGCCCTCGGATATCGTCGGCTTTTCGATGATAAACCCAGAGACAAGAGAGCTTGAGTACAAGCAGGGTGCCGCTATGTGCAACTTCATGCTGGCTGACGAGATAAACCGTGCATCGCCGAAATCCCAGTCAAGCCTGCTGGAGGTAATGGAGGAGCACCAGATCTCTATCGACAGCAATACCTACGAGCTGCCGAAGCCCTTTATGGTGCTGGCTACCCAGAACCCCGTCGAGACCTACGGCACCTACCACCTGCCCGAGGCTCAGATGGACAGATTCCTGATGAAGATATCCATGGGCTACCCCTCGCCGGCTGAGGAGCTGGAGATCATGGAACGCGCCGAAACAGGGGCAGAGGACGTTGCAAATATCGACGCCGTTATGACCACAGAGGACGTTAATGAAATGATAGTCGAGGCCGGCAAAGTCAATGCCGTTCCTGCTATCAAAGATTACATAATAAGGCTCGTCACCGCAACAAGAACTTCTGATTTCGTAAGGCTCGGCGTTTCTCCGAGAGGAAGCATAGCCCTGCTGAAGGCCTCGAAAGCCTATGCCTACGTCAAGGGCAGAAGCTATGTCGTTCCCGATGACGTAAAGCAGATAATGGTGAGCGTTCTTTCCCACAGGCTCATACTTTCGCCCAAGGGCAAGTCCGCATTTGTTTCCAACGAGGAGGCTCTCGAAAAGATAGCTCTCACCGTTCCGGCTCCCACAGAAAACGGTATCGGCTGATGAAGGATATTATCGGTTATGTGCTGTGCATCGGCATAGCTGTGGTGATGGCGGTGATGATAAACGGCAGCGCCGGCATACTCATCGCCCTGATACTTGTGCTTGCCCTGGTGCTTTCGGCATTCCTGAGGCTCTATCTCAGGAACAAGTTCACCCTCACCGTCTCCTGCGACGGCACCTTCCTCTCAAAAGGGGATATAGTGGACGTCAAGGTCAGGGTGGAGAAGCACACAAGATTTCCGGCACCCCTGCTGGAGATCGAGCTTGCGCCCTCTCCCCAGTTCGAGGCTGTTGATAACAGCGGACTGCGTTTTGCCTTTGCTCCCAACAAGCAGGCGGAAACTGTCTCCGTGGCGTTCAGAGCAAAGTATTCGGGACTGTCCCATATCTCTGTGAAGCGGTTCGAGATAGCAGACCTGCTGGGTCTTTCTCACCGCTCGAAAGTGGATGTAAGCAGTGTTGCTCCGCTGGAGTTCAAGATAATGCCCGACGTCCACGACACAGGCACCCAGCTTGAGGTAATAAAAACAGCTGCGGATTCCGTGGGTCTCGATGATTCCGAGGACGAGACCTCAGAGACCGCCATGGGACAGACGGGAACTCCCGGCTACGACCACAGGGTCTATAACCCCGGAGACCCCTTGAAAAAGATCAACTGGAAGCTGTCTTCAAAGCGTGATATATATATGGTACGCCTTGACGAAAAGCTCTCCGTCACAAGTCAGGTGTTCGTTCTGGACTGTCCTGCCTATCCCGATATGTCGTACTACAGCTACAAGGCAGCGGATATCATCATAGAGGGCTGTCTTGCGATGCTCTTTATGCTTGCGACACAGGGCCTTGAAACGGAGTTCTATTATTATTCCGAGGGAAAGTGGAACTCCGTTCCCTTGAAGACCGGCGCAGATATCACGGGACTTGCAGAGAAGCTGGCTTCCTTCAAGCCTGTGCTTCCTCCCGAAAGGCTTCCCAAAGAAGCCCACAAGGGTGCTTCCATCTGCTTCACGACGGTGGATGCTTCTCACATGGCGCTGGCCGCCGATCTCTTCGCCGATCCTTCGCTGACCTTCGTCGTCGGCGAGACAAGCGGCTTCAATGCCTCTTCCGGCAATCTCTGGAGCTGCTCCGAGACTTTTGAATTCAAACGTATGACTTAGGAAAGAACATGGATATTAAAGCTAAGATAAAGGAATTACTCAGCCGCTTCGGGCTTGTGATAACGCTTGGCTGCGTAATAGCGAATATGATAATAAACCGCTACTTTTACGAGCAGCAGGTTTTATACACCGTCATATTCGCTGTTGCCGCAGTCGGGCTTTTTCTGCTGTTCGACCAGCTGAGGAAACGCCGTTTTCTCGGGCCTCTTATCTACACGGGTATGCTCGTGGGAGTAGTTGCTCTTGCAGGCAACCTTATGGGTCAGGGCTGGCGAAGCTCCTATATAATCCCCACGGACTGGTTCTACCTCGACCGTGCCAACGCAGGCTTCGTCTTCGAGTATTTCCTGGCTTTGTATATCTTCGGCGGATTTTTCATTATCTCAATACTCTATTATTTCACGCAGGTCAGGTTCAGGAGCTTAGGGCTCATGCTATGCCTGCTTTTCCCCTTTGTCATCTATGCAAAGCGTGCCGACTATATGTCACCTTTTCAGGTCACGCTTATCATAACTCTGTTCTTAGCGATAATCGTCCACCACCGCCAGCAGCAGCACCTCGGCTCCGGCATCAAGCCCATACATAACTTGGCTTACTATATCTCCCTGGCGCTGTTCGTTTCCTTTGCCGGAGCTCTGGCAATGCTTATCCCCACACCCGAGGTCAAGTCCGTGCTGGAAAGAGACTCCCACGCTTTTGACATCGGCAACGCAAACAACACCGGCAATTATTCCGGCTACAGCAGAACCTCCTCGCCCCGTTTCGGTTTAAGCTATACCAACGAGATACTGTTCTACTGCGAATCCACCTACCCCGATACCGAGTTTGAATACATCAAGCGTCAGGCATACATAAACTTCGACAGCGACGAGGTCTGGAAGACAGTTTACGGCTCGGATAAATACGCGGAGTCCGGTTATTACAAGACCGTAAACCTCGACCGCACGGAGTATTACGCAGACCTGAAAGCTGTTGCGGATTCCGGCGACTATTCCGCCTACGGCCTCGACTCCTCAAAGCTCACACCGCCTCAGCAGCAGGTCTATGAATTCCGCGTTTATGACGATACGGATTCATTCAGGGCTATGTATGTTCCCACACCTGCCGGAGCTATATGGAGAGATTCCGACGACGCAAAGAGCGACGGCTTCTATATCTACGGCGACGGTGAAGCCGACGTAATGGATGCAGATTCCGATTACGACTACACAGTTAAATATCTGCCTGAGACGGAGGAGATCCACAGATCGGCGGCAAGTCTTTCCCTCACCGGCGACGAGTATTATTCCATACTTAAAAAAGCTCAGCGCTCGGGAGTGCAGGAAAGTGAACCGCTGCTGAAACAGTATGAGAAGGTAATGGAAAACTACACCGGCGATGTTTATTATTCCGACCGCCTCCGTGACCTTGCCTTCGAGATAACAAAGGACTGTGATTCCGACTACGCAAAGGCGGCTGCTATCGTCAAGTATTTCGAGGATAACGACTACGTCTATGACCTGGAATACGAGCCCGAGGATAAATCTATCGACTACTTCCTCTTCGAGAGCAAGACAGGCTCCTGCACAAGCTATGCCACAGCCATGACCCTTATGGCAAGAGTCATCGGTCTGCCTGCAAGATATGTGGAGGGCTTTGTGGCCTACGAAAAGGAAGAGGACGGCGACGGCTTTGTCGTCCGGGATTCAAACGCCCACGCCTATGTGGAGGTCTTCATCCCCGGCGCAGGCTGGCTGACCTTCGACCCCACAGTCGAGGGCTATATGGTCAACCGTTCGGGAGGCACAGGCATCAGCCTGACGAACATCGTCCGCTATTTCGGCAGAGTGGCTGTGTTCCTTGCAGTCGTGCTTTTCGTGCTCTTCGTGATAATGCTTGACCGCATAATCGAGCTGGTGTTCCGCATTCGCCTGCATTTCGCAAAGGACGACGGCCGCATAACAAGGCTCTACCGCAGGACTGCGAAGCATCTCTCCAACGCAGGAGAAGCAGACCTTTCGGCATATACTGTAAGGATGCTGACAGACCTTGCAGCCTCAAGATGGCTGGACATCTATCCAATAACCTCGCTCTTCGAGAAGACCGTATTCGGACAGATACCTCTGGACGATGCGGAGTTTGAGGATGCCTTCGCGTGCTATAAGAAGTTCTATAAAGGGCTGAAAAAGCAGAAGCGCAGGAGAAATACAGGGGCACAGGCAAAGCCCGAAAGCGAATAAGAGATCATATTAGCTTAATTTATTATTCAATAAACAAAAAAGGCACTTCCGTTTTTCAACGTGAAGTGCCTTTGCCTTTTCTGTTTAATTTGAAGTTCCGCTGCCCGTGAGCCAGTCATACATATCCTGATACTTAGCAGCAGATGCCTGCCACGAGAAGTCCGCCGACATGGCCTGCTTGATAATCTCGTTCCACTCCGCTCGCTTCTCAACATAGATGTAATGAGCGAACATTATGGTGTTGTACATATCGTGGGCGTTGTAGTTCGAGAAGCTGAATCCCGTGCCCTTGCCTGTGAACTGGTTGTAGGGGATGACAGTGTCCTTCAAGCCGCCGGTCTCCCTGACGATGGGCAGAGTGCCGTAGCGCAGGGCCATGAGCTGGGAAAGTCCGCAGGGCTCGAAGAGCGACGGCATAAGGAAAGCATCGCAGGAAGCGTATATCCTGTGGGAAAGGGGATCGCTGTAATAAACGTTTGCCGAGACTTTCTGGGGATACTTCCAGGCAAAGTGCCTGAACATATCCTCATACTTTGCATCTCCCGTACCCAGCACAACGAGCTGTATATCCTGTCCGCAGAGCTTCTCCATCATATAAGCGATGAGGTCGAAGCCCTTCTGGTCGGTGAGCCTGCTGACAATGCCTATCATGAACTTGTTGTCGTCACGCTTTAAGCAAAGCTCGTCCTGCAAAGCCCTCTTGTTCACCAGCTTGTGCTCGAATACGTTGTTTATGTCGTAGCGGCAGGCGATATGCTCGTCCTTCGACGGGTCATAGACATCGTAGTCGATACCGTTGACGATGCCCCTCAGGTCGTTGCTCCTTGCTCTCATAAGTCCGTCAAGTCCCTCGCCGTAGAACTCGGTCTTTATCTCCTCAGCGTAGGAATCGGAAACCGTCGTGATGGCATCTGCATAGACCAGACCGCCCTTGAGCATATTTCCGTCTCTGTCCTTCTTGAGCTTGTCGTAGGTCATGTAGTAGGAGGAAAGGCCGGAAAGCCTTGAGAATACCTCGGCACCGTCGTTGCCCTGGAATTTCAGGTTGTGTATGGTCATAACGGTCTTTATCCCGCGGAAGAAGCTGCCTCCCTGGAAGCTGTCGTGGAGATAAACGGGGATAAGTCCCGTCTGCCAGTCGTGGCAGTGGATGATGTCCGGCTTGAAGCCTATGAGCGGCAGGGCAGAGAGCACGGCACGGTCAAAGAACATGAACTTCTCGATGTCCCAGTGCCAGTCGCCGTAGGGCTTGTCGCCTGTGAAATAAAACTCGTTGTCTATAAAATAGAATGTGACTCCGTCATACCGAGTCTCCAGCACTCCGACATACTGATCCCTGCCTGCGAACTCCATGTAGAAGTGCAGCTTGTACTGCAGCATATCCTTGAACTTCTGCGCCATGCAGGAATACTTCGGCAGGATGACCCTTACGTCATAATACCGCTTGTCGAAATACTTGGGAAGCGAGCCCGCAACATCTGCAAGTCCGCCTGTTTTAATGAACGGAACGACCTCGGAGGAGGCGAAGAGAACATTTTTCATCTTTTTCCGGTCCTTTCAACTCATAATTGATAGCATTATGTGCTGTTATACAGCGTCTTAGATAATTATAACATATTTCAGCTGCCAGGTCAATGAAAATTTAGCTAAAAAATACGAAAACAATTTTGTCAATAATTACAAAAGCCGAAAAAATAATGCTTATTACTATCGGCTGTAATAAGCATTATTTTTCTATAGAATTATGAAAGGGATTGAATTCGACTGATCATAAAACTTAAAGTTTCGACCTGTTGCAGGTTACTGCAAGAGGGAAGTGAGGTCAGGTCCGACTTTAAGTTTTATCATCAGTAGAACCGCCTCCGGGACTCTCTGTTCCCTTCGACATCTATATAATAACAGTTCTATGTGAACCGAATATGAATTCAAGGGTCAAAAAACGTACTTTTAGCCTCTGAGATGATGAACATTTTGTAAACAATTTTTGTTAAGTTGTTAATAACAGGTTCATATATATCTGTTATACTGTTTTTGACAGTTCGGTCTGTCGCAGACCGCAGAAAAAACGGGGGAAGTTACTATGTTTCAGATACTTGTTGTTGAAGACGATGCAAGCCTGCGCAAGCTCATGAGCGCCACTTTAAAACAGCACGGCTACGAGCCCTTTGTTGCCGAGGACGGCGAGAAGGCTCTCGATGTGCTGGAGCAGACCAATATAGATCTTATAATCTCGGATATAATGATGCCTAATATGGACGGCTACGAGCTGACCAGCAGGATCAGACGCGCAAACTACGATCTGCCGGTGCTCATGGTCACCGCAAAGGAGACCTTCGAGGACAAGCAGAAGGGCTTTATGTCCGGCACCGACGATTATATGGTAAAGCCCATAGACATAAACGAGATGATCCTCCGGGTGGGTGCATTGCTGAGAAGATCGAAAATGGCTTCCGAGCATTCCCTTATCGTGGGCAGCAGCAGCCTCGACTACGACGCACAGTCCGTCTCTGTGGGCGGAGGACCCCAGGAAACTATCCCCCAGAAGGAATTCATGCTGCTGTTCAAGCTCCTTTCCTATCCCAACAAGATATTCACAAGGCGCCAGCTCCTTGACGAGCTGTGGGGAATGGATTCCGAGGTGGATGAAAGGACCGTGGATGTTCACATCAAGCGCCTCAGAGAAAGATACAACGGCAATCCCGATTTCGATATAATCACCGTCCGCGGCCTCGGTTACAAGGCCGTGAAAAAGATCTGACAGAGAGCCAATGGAGGGCTTATGAAACTTTCGCTGCAATTCAAAGTAACGCTGATGTTCTTTGCCGTCATGCTTATTTCAGCGCTTATATCCACGGCTGTCCTGCTGCTGGTGTTCAACAATACCCTGAGAGACAATTCCGAGGAACAGGTCAAGGCTGTTATATCTTCGGCCAACACCCTGCAGAACATGGCTGCCAACTACGAGAAAGAGCAAAGCGCAGAAAAAATAGTTGCCGCGCTCGTGGGAGGACAGTACGAGATCAAGGAGATCAGCAGGTATTCCGACGTGGTGAGAGAACACCATGACGATATCGAATCCCAGAGCGGCTATGTCATCGTTTCGGGCTTTATCCCGTCGGCATCGGGCTACATTAAAATATACGATACTTATTATGAGATATCCACGGATACCTCCGACAACACCTACTGGATGGCGAGCTTCATCGTGCTTATCGCCTTCATCGTTTGTATCGTCCTCGGAACGTTGTTCACCGCCGTCATAAGCCGGATGCTCCTCAAACCCATACGGGAGCTCAGCAACGCTACATCCGAAGTCGCAAGAGGAAACTTCAGCGTCCGTGTACGCGAAAGCGGAAGCCCGGAGTATGCCGTGCTGATGCGTAACTTCAACAAAATGGCAAACGACCTTTCGGGCATCGAGACCCTCAGAGGCGACTTCATAAGCAATGTTTCCCACGAGTTCAAAACTCCGCTGGCATCAATACAGGGCTTCGCAAAGCTTTTGCAGGACAGCTCCCTTTCCCAGCACGACCGCGATGAATACGCACAGGTAATAATCGACGAGACCACGAGGCTCACAAAGCTCACCTCAAACATCCTCAATCTCTCGAAGCTGGAGAACCAGACCACCATCAGCAAGAAAACCCGCTTCTCCCTCGACGAGCAGATCAGGAATATCATCCTCATGCTGGAGCCCGAGTGGTCGAAGAAGAATATCGACCTGGATATCGCCCTTGACGACGTTTACTACTACGGCAACGAGGATCTTATGGGACAGATCTGGCAGAACATCATAAACAACGCCATAAAATTCACGCCCTACGGCGGAAAGATAATGGTGCAGCTCTATCAGACCGAGAACAACATCACCGCCAAGATAACCGACAACGGCATAGGCATCTCGGAGGAAGCAAAGGAAAAGATCTTCGAGAAGTTCTATCAGGGCGACCACTCGAGAAAAACAGAGGGCAACGGACTGGGTCTTGCTCTCGTAAAAAGGATAATCGACCTCTGCGAGGGCGATGTTTATGTTGATAACGTCCTCGGGGGAGGAGTATGCTTTACCGTCATCCTGCCCTTCGTTATCGGAGATATGATGTGATCTTAAAGGGGAAAGACCATGCTTGAAAAACTTAATATCGCCGAAGCGCTCAGGTATATGGGAAGCAGGGGACACGATGTCTCTGCTCTCATGCCCCTTGTGGAGGAATGCGAAAAGGAGCTTCTTGAAGCGATCAAGCCTGCTTATATCTACAAATATTTCGATATAGCCGTGACAGAAAACGGCGCAGAGATAAAAGGCACCAATCTGCTGCTTTCGGGAAAGGATATAGCAGACCACCTCGAGGGCTGCAGCGGCTGTGTGCTGCTTTGCGCAACGGCTTCGGCAGGTGCGGACAGGCTAATAAGAAAATTTGAAGCCTACGATATGACAAAAGCCTTTGTCACCGACTGCCTTGCAAGCTCGGCGGTGGAATCCGTCTGCAACGAGGTCATGACAGAGATAAGAGACAAGCTGCCTGGGAAATATCTGACCTGGCGTTTCTCTCCGGGCTACGGAGACCTTCCGCTTTCGACATCCCACGGGATAATCGACGTGCTGAACGCCGGAAAGAGGATAGGCCTTTCCTGCACTGAAAGCGATATGCTTGTCCCCACGAAATCCGTCACAGCCGTTATAGGCGTTTCGGACAGCGAGATACCGAGAAAAAGAAGAGGCTGCGAAGCCTGCAATATGTACGAGAAATGCGGCTTTCGCAAGGGAGGAGAGCGCTGTGAATTTTAGAGATATGCTTAATGAGAGAGAGTTCGTCTTCCTCGACGGGGCAATGGGCACCATGCTTTTTGAAAAAGGCCTTGCCATGGGAGAAGTACCCGAGGTGCTCAACCTCACAAAGCCGGACTGGATAATCGACATACACAGGCAGTATGCCGAAGCAGGCTCGGATATAGTCTATGCCAATACCTTCGGCGCCAATGCCTACAAGCTGAAAAAGACAGGCAGGAGCGTTTCCGAGATAGTTCGGGCTGCAATAAAAAATGCCCGTCAGGCCTGCGAAAAAACAGGCACTCTCGTTGCTCTTGATGTTGGTCCCATAGGACAGCTGCTGGAGCCTGCGGGGACAATGTCCTTTGAACAGGCTTACGACCTTTTTGCCGAGATAATCAAAGCCGGCAGGGAAGCCGATGTTATAGTCTTCGAGACCATGACCGACCTCCACGAGCTGAAAGCAGCTCTCCTTGCCGCAAAGGAAAATTCCGACCTGCCCGTTATCTGCACCATGACCTTTGAGGAAAACAGGCGCACCTTCACAGGCTGTGCCGTAAGCTCCATGGCTTACACTCTCGAAGCATT
>CAMVOF010000084.1:0-9706 GCA_947169055.1 uncultured Clostridia bacterium | reverse complement strand
GTCAGAGTGATAGGCTCTTCGACCACCTGTCCCGCACCTGCGATATAAGCGTTGGATGCCTCGGGAGTCATTTTTTTCTTTTCGGGTTCTTTTTTCTTTTTAGCCAACTTTATACTACCTCATTTATTTCAATTCTTGAAATGCGGCACTTTGATCGTGCATTGTGCATTGTCAGGATATATCCGCCATATCAAGATATTCGTGACCGTACTGCGTGATGAAATCCTTTCTGCCCTGCAGGTCGTCTCCGAGAAGCATATCGAACATATACTGGGTGTCCGAAAGGTCGTCCGGGTCTATCTTTATAAGCCTTCTTGTGTCGGGATTCATGGTGGTGAGAGCCATCATGTCGGCTTCGTTCTCACCCAGTCCCTTCGATCTCTGCAAAACATACTTGCTCTCGCCGATCTTTTTCAGTATATCAGCCTTCTCAACTTCATCGTAAGCAAAGTATTTTTTCTCAGCCTTTTTCTCCTTCACGGTTATCTCGTAAAGAGGAGACTCCGCTATGAACACAAAGCCCTTTTCGATAAGCGTCGGGCACAGACGGTAGATCATTGTAAGTATCAGCGTCCTTATCTGGAAGCCGTCGTAATCCGCATCGGTGCATATTATTATCTTGTTCCATTTGAGGGCGTCGATATTGAACAGCGAAAGATCCTTGTTGGCCTTGCTCTTCACCTCGACTCCGCAGCCGAGGACCTTAACGAGATCGGTGATTATCTCGCTTTTGAATATCCTGTCGTAGTCGGCTTTAAGGCAGTTGAGTATCTTTCCGCGGACAGGCATCACAGCCTGGAACTCCGAGTCCCTTGCCATCTTTACGGAACCCAGCGCCGAGTCACCCTCAACGATGTAGAGCTCTCTCTTCGTCACGTCCTTAGAGCGGCAGTCAACGAATTTCTGCACCTGGTTCGCAAGGTCGATCTTCTGGGTCAGCGTCTTTGCGATGTTCAGCCTTGTCTTTTCTGCGTGCTCGCGGCTTCTCTTGTTGATGAGTACCTGCTCGGCTATCTTCACGGCCTCGTCGGGGTTCTCGATAAAATAGACCTCGATCTGATGCTTTAAGAATTCCGTCATGCACTCCTTGATGAACTTGTTCGTGATAGCTTTCTTGGTCTGGTTCGCGTAGCTCGTCATCGTCGAGAAGGAGCTGGAAACAAGCACAAGGCTCTCTTCGATATCGGCAAAGGTTATTGCCTTTTCGCTTTTGAGATATTTGTTGTTGTTTTTCAGATATGCGTTTATCTGGGACTGGAAAGCAGATTTGACAGCCTCCTGGGGAGAACCGCCGTGCTCGAGAAAGCTGGAATTGTGGAAATACTCCTGCAGCTTCATCTTGTTGGAGAAAGCGAAGGCCACGCTGAGCTTTACCTTGTATTCGTCTTTGTCCTCGCGGTCACGACCCTTTCTGTCACCCTGAACATACTGCACCGTCGTCAGACCGTTGTCTCCTATGATCTCCTTTACATAGTCGGCAATGCCTTCCTCGTAGAAATATTCAAGCTCATCGAATGAGCCGTTCTCGTTCTGGTATCTCAGTATAAAGCGTATGTGAGGATTTACGACAGCCTGCTTTTTCAGCGTGTCTTCAAAGAATTCCCGGTCGATGTTTATGTCCGTGAAAACTTCAAGGTCGGGCTTCCAGTGAGTTCGTGTGCCTGTCTTACGGCGGTTGGTGGCTTCGCTTTTCAGACCGCCTTTGTTTTTGCCTTTTTCAAAATGCAGGCTGTAGCGCATATTGTCGCGGTAAACTTCAACGTCCATGTATTCCGAAGCGTACTGGGTCGCGCAGGCACCGAGTCCGTTCAGACCCAGGGAATACTCATAAGTTCCGCCGTTTGCGTTGTCGTATTTGCTTCCGCCGTAGAGCTCGCAGTAAACGATTTCCCAGTTGTAGCGCTTTTCTATCTTGTTGTAATCAACAGGGCAGCCGCGTCCGAAGTCCTCGACCTCTATGGACAGATCGTTGTATCTCGTAAGGATGATCTTGTCGCCGTGCCCCTCTCTTGCCTCGTCAATGGAGTTTGAGAGTATCTCAAAAACAGCGTGCTTGCAGCCGTCAATACCGTCCGAACCGAAGATAACGGCAGGCCTCAGACGGACACGCTCCTCGTCCTTGAGAAGCACCATTGATTCGTTTCCGTATTCCTTCTTTTTTGGCATTATTACCTTTCCCCTTTTAAACTTTGCCCGGCCATGCGCTTGTCCGATGACCGTATTTAGTTCATTATAACACAACAGGTGCGGTTTTGTCAATCGGAAAATCACAATATATATGATCCTTTGCCAAATGATAACAATTTCTGACATTTTGCAAGCTGTGATTGACTTTTTTGAGAGAGTGTGATATAATATTATAGATTATTATGAAATATTGCGCCCGGGCGCAGAATCATAAGGAGGTAAGATCCTTGAACTGTCCGAAATGCAACGAGAGCGTTTCCAAGGACGATAACATCTGCCGCAACTGCGGTACCGTCCTCAGATCCGCCAAGAAGAACAAAAAAGGTCTGCTTGCGATCGGCACCTCGAAAAAAGAGAGCAGCCCTAAGATAACTGTTATAGACAGAAAGTCCGGCGAAGCAAGAGCTGACGCAAAAAAATGGACCTATATGAGATACGGCCTCATCGGCGGAGTCATCCTGCTGATCGTTATCCTCATTATCATACTTGTGGTCCATGTTGCCTCGGGCAAGGGAAAGAAGACCGCCAAGAACCTCGCCGAGTATATCGGCAGCAGAGTTACCAACGCCGAAAAAGATCTGGATATCCACCTGAAGGACAATTCCGAATTTGCCGTCATCAATAAGATGGACACCTTCGATTATATCATCGAGTCGGAGGACAAGATCGAGATCGACGATACATCCTTCCCCGAGTGGACAGTCTCCGTCCTCAAGACCGATTCCGAGAAGATCGAGCAGGTCATCTATACCGATTACCGTGTGCTAAAAAGCGACAGCCGCGGCGAAAAGCTCGATAAGAGAATAGACCTCGACAAGTACGATAAGCAGACGAAGATATCAACTATCCTGGACGATATAGACTTCGATCCCTTCCGCATTACCTATGACGTCAGCTTCACAAAGTATGAGTTCAGGTATTACTACAAGCTGGACAACGGCGATATGCAAAGCGTTATCCTCTGCGTCTCCGCCGACAGCAACGATAAATTCATCTTCTATACCTCCGAGGATATCTATCCCTTCTATTACGTTTCGGAGTAGTTTCATTTGTTACAGAAATAATACAAATTGTTTCATAAATCATACATTTGAAAAGTTTTTCTTGACTTATTTCGCTTTTATTGGTATGATATAGCTTGGGTCAATTTGCAGATCACATTTTTTATTTTTATAGATCAATGTTAGGAGAGTTTGAATGGAAATAGCTCAGAAGCTCTGTATGGGCTGCATGAACGAGCTTGACAGACACGGCGTCTGCCGCTATTGCAGCTATACGGACGATATGCCGCATCTACAATCATATCTTGCTCCGAGAACCATTCTCGACGACAGGTATATAGTCGGCAAAATGCTCTCGTATAACGGTGAGGGCGCCTCTTATATCTGCTACGATATGGTAAGAAAATGCAAGGCGGTGGTCAGGGAGTATATGCCCGATATGCTCTGCGAAAGAGAGCGCGGCAGTTCAAATATCATAATCAACCCCGATTGTCTCGCAAAGTACAAGACTTATATGTCCGAGTTTGCAGATATGAACAAAGTTCTTTCCAGGATGAAGAACCTCAACCATATCTCCACTCCCACGGATATATTCGTTGCGAACAATACCACCTATGTGATACTTGAATATGTCGAGGGCGTTTCTCTGCGTAAGTTCTTGCAGATGAATACCGGCTATATAACCTGGAACAGAGTTAAGAAGCTTTTTATGCCTCTGTTCACGACTATCAGCATCATCCATAACTCGGGGATACTCCACAGAGGTATCTCTCCCGAGAATATAATCGTCACCACAGAAGGCGAGCTAAAGCTCACAGGCTTCTCCATAAGCTCTATCCGTACATCGGATACCGGCCTTTCGCCTGAGTTCTATTCCGGCTATACAGCTCCCGAGCAGTATTCCTCACTGGCTTATCAGGGCACATGGACAGACGTCTATGCCATAGCCGCTGTGCTTTACCGCATCCTCACAGGCTGTATGCCCCTCGATGCAAATACAAGACTCACAAACGATACCCTCGTTCCTGCTTCAAGGATAAACCCGGGTATCCCCACATATGTCTCCAACGTCATCTCCCATGCCATGGCTGTAAGAGGAGAGGACAGGATACAGACTGTAAACGACTTTGTCACCCAGCTCTTCGACAAGCATTACCAGCTTGAACACCAGAAGGGTGCAACTCAGACTATCCCGATACAGAAGAACGAGAGCTCCGAAGCTCCTGCAAGAAGCACCAAAAAGAAGAAATCCGGCGCAGGCTATGCGATACTTGTTTTCATCTGCCTCGGTGTTATCATCGGCTTCAGCGCTTATGTCTTGAAGCAGCTCACTTCTTCTCCCGACCCCAACGCTTCGTCCAGCAAGAATGCCTTCGACGATTCTGCTTTGGCTTCTTCGGATGAAGTGGTAACCACTACGGAGCCTATAATCGACCCTTCCACAGTCTCCAGTTCTCCCGATAACGTGGCTATCATGCCTAATCTCGTAGGACAGAGATACGAGCAGGTCCTCAAAAAGTTCGGTGAGTATTTCACTATCCGCGCAGAATTCTTTTACTCCGATGACGTCGCAAAGGACGAGATCACCGAGCAGAGCATCGAACCCGATACCGAGTACGATCCCACCGATAAGCTGGAGCTGGAGCTGAAAGTCTGCAAGGGCTCAGAGAGCATCCCCGTTCCGGATTATGCGGGCATGAGCTATATCGAGTATGCAAAGCTTTTGGATTCCAAGGAGATCAAGTATAAGAAGGTCAATCAGAAATCCGATACCGTCACCAAGGGCGATGTTATCAAGACCGACATCGGTGTAGGATATAACATCAACATCAAGACCGGCGAGGAACTCACGGTCTACGTTTCCGACGGCAAGGAAGAGAAGAAAAAGAAGGATAAAGAATCCGACGATTGATCTGCCTGACCCCAATTATTACGAAATGTACGAAAACGTTTTAAATAATTTAGCAAAACGAGCACAAGCCCTTGACAAGGTCAGGGGTTTGTGCTATTATATTAGTGTTGAATTTTTGGATCTTTTGATATTTTTGGAGGAGTTAATATGGCACATAGGATTGGCGTACTTACAAGCGGAGGAGACGCTCCGGGAATGAATGCCGTTGTCCGTGCAGTCGCAAGAACAGCGCTCAGCAAGGGCATGGAGGTCGTTGGTATCCGCAGAGGCTATGCCGGACTGCTCGCCGGTGATGTTGTTGAGCTCAACGCACGCTCCGTTTCCGGCATCATGCAGCGCGGAGGCACCTGTCTCTATACCGCACGCTGCCCCGAATTCAGAGATATGGAAGGCGTTAAGAAGGGCGTAGAAAAATGCAAGGAATTGAAACTCGACGGCATCGTTGTTGTCGGCGGAGACGGTTCTTTCAGAGGCGCAGGTGACCTTTCTTCTCAGGGCATCCCCTGCATCGGCATACCCGGCACCATAGACAACGATATCCAGTGCACAGAATATACTATAGGCTATGACACCGCTATGAACACAGCGATGGAAATGATAGACAAGATCCGCGATACCACACAGTCCCACGACCGCTGCTCTGTAGTAGAGGTAATGGGAAGAAAGGCAGGCTATATCGCAGTCAACGTCGGCATCGCAGTCGGCGCAGAGGCTGTTATAACCCTCGAAGAGCCCTATAACCTCAACGAGATCGCTGATTCTATCCTTAAAGCAAAGAAAAACGGCAAGTTCCACTTCATCATCGTCGTTGCCGAGGGCGTAGGCCAGTCCGATGTTATCGCAAGATCTATCCAGGAAATGACCGGCATCGAGTCGAGAGTTACCGTGCTCGGTCACGTTCAGAGAGGCGGTTCGCCTACACTCCGCGACAGAGTTCTTGCAACAGAGATGGGCTATCACGCTGTTGAGCTTCTCGAGCAGGATATCGGAAACAGGATCGTCGGCCTTAAGGACGGCAAGGTATATGATATCGACCTGCACGAAGGCCTTGCAATGAAGAAGGACTTCATCGAGCGCAGATACCGCATCCTCAACGATACAGCATTCTGATCTTTTAGCATCTTATCCAAAGAGTAGAGGATATAGCGTTAAGTGCCGGGCGGACGGGGAGTTGCCGCCGGGACGAAAAGAGAATACTCTTGCGATTATATCCTTGCATCCCGCTTGATATGACATCTTCTGAAGAATACCTTCTCTCCTTGTCATGTTCAGTGAGGAGAGGAGGTTTTTATTTATGAGCGAAGAACAGGTCAAAAAGAATAAGGCGTTTATGAGCGTAAGAGCACTTGTTGTCTGTGCCCTTTTCGCTGCCATGAGCATCGTCTTCGGAAAGTTCTTATCTATCAAGATCGGAAGCTCTCTGAGGATAAGCTTCGAGAATCTGCCCATAATCCTTTCGGGCATCTTCTACGGTCCTGTCGTAGGTATCTTCACCGCAGTTGTGGCCGATATAGTCGGCTGCTTCCTCTACGGCTACGACATCAACCCGATCATCACCCTCGGAGCTGCCTTCATAGGCTTTATCTCCGGAGCCGTCTTCCAGATGGCAAAGAACACGAAGCTCCTTAAAAAGATAATCTGCTCCGTGCTTACCGCACACGTCTTCGGTTCTATGATAATCAAATCCATAGGACTCTATCTCTGGTACGGCACATCTTTCAAGGTGCTTGCTATCCGTATCCCGATCTATCTTATCACCTCGGCTGCTGAGATAGTTATTATCTATGCCTTGTTGAGAAACAGGTCGTTTATGGAACAGATGAAGAGAATGAAAAAGGATGCTTAGCGCCGCACAGTCCATCGCCCGGATGCAGCAGATCGCAGCACCCGGAATGAAAATGGGACTTGAAAGAACAAAAGCTCTGCTCTCAGCTCTCGGCGATCCCCAGGAGAAGCTCAGAGTCATCCACGTTGCCGGAACAAACGGCAAAGGCTCCTTTTCAGCTATGCTTTCCTCCGTTCTGACGGCACAGGGATTTAAGACCGGCAGCTTCAATTCTCCTGCGATGCTTGAACTGAGTGACCAGTTTGGCATAAACTGCAAAAGTGTTCCTGAGCCCGCACTTGCGGAAGCTATAAACGCTGTCTGCGATGCAGCGGAAGCTCTTTCGGATACCCCAACAGAATTTGAAATGATAACAGCCGCAGCTTTCCGACTCTTTTTCCGCGAAAGCTGCGATATTTGCGTTATGGAATGCGGAATGGGCGGAGATACCGATTCCACCAATGTTATAAGCAGCCCTCTCCTTTCCGTTATTACAAACGTCGCCGTTGACCATGCAGCCTTTCTCGGCAGCACAACGGCGGAGATAGCTTCCCACAAAGCAGGCATCATCAAGCAGGGCAGACCTGTCTATTTCGGCGGCAATGACCCGCAGGCTTTAAAAGTTATCTCCGAAAGAGCAGATGCTCTTTCCGCAAAGCTTTACCTTCCCGAAAGAGAAAGCGTTAGATTTTTGGACTCAAACAGCTGTACGGAGTTCGTCTATAAGCACCGGAAGCTCAGCTGTCCGCTGAGAGGCGTGTATCAGCAGGATAATATAATAAACGTCCTGAGCTGTATCGATATACTCCGTTCCCTCGGGATAAAGATAACATCAGAGGCTGTAAAACAAGGCCTTTCCGAAGTCCGCTGGCCGGGAAGATTTGAGACTCTGTCTTCCGAGCCCAAGATGATCTTCGACGGCGCTCACAACCCCGACGGTATGCAAAGCCTCTGCGAGAGCATAAAGCTCTATTATCCCGACCGCAAGCCCGTGCTCCTGATAGGCGTCCTTGCAGATAAGGATTACCGCCTCTACGCCGATATGCTTAAACCCCTTGTCCGCTGTGCATTTGCGGTCACACCGGGCGTCCAGCGTGCTTTGCCGGCAGAAGATCTGAGCCGCTGCTTCAACGAAAACGGCATCATGACCAAGCCATGTGAAAGCATAGCCTCAGGCTTTGAAGCTGCCTGCGCCTGTGCCGAGGAAAATGCAGCACCGCTCATCACAGCCGGCTCGCTGTATATGTACAAGGATATATATGATGCCGTTAAAGCTCACAAAAGTAAATAATTACAAAATAACACTTGATTTTTTATGCAATTTGTAGTATAATGATTCAAGTGTTTATTTTTATCCCGAACAGGAGGATCAGCTATGATAAATGTTGGTTTCATCGGCGCAGGCAATATGGGCTACGCCATTATGAAAGGTATCAAAGGCAGCGATATGGGCGCTGATATTGCGCTTGCGGTCTATGATCCGTTTCAGGAGGCTGTTGTAAGAGCAGAGCAGCTCGGTGCTCGCGCCGCTGCAAACGAGGGCGAGCTCGTAAGCTCCTGCAAGTATGTTTTTCTTGCAGTAAAGCCGCAGCAGCTTGAGGAAGTGCTTAACGCAATAAAGAATGACGTGACGAAGGATAAGATAATCGTCTCGATCTGTGCAGGCATCACCGATGAGTACATCGCTTCAAAGACTGTCGCAGGCGCAAAGGTAGTCCTCGTTATGCCCAACACACCTCTGCTTCTCGGCGAGGGTGCAACAGCTCTTTCCCGTTCGGATACCGTTTCGGATGATGAATTCAAGCTCGTTTGCAGCATTTTTTCTTCCTGCGGAATAGTATCTGTCGTTCCCAAGGATAAGATGAAGGAGATAATCGCCATCAACGGTTCTTCTCCTGCATTCATATATCTCTATGCTCAGTATTTCATCGAGTACGCTGAGTCAGTAGGCATCGATGCCGAGGCTGCAACACAGCTGTTTGCTAAGTCTCTTATCGGTTCGGCGAAAATGATAACCGACAGCGGCAAGACCCTTGACGAACTTATAACAATGGTCTCATCAAAGGGCGGCACGACTATCGCCGGCCTCGAACAGCTTAGAGCTAACGGCCTCAAAAAAGCCGTTGACGATTGCTGCAAGGCTTGTACCGCAAGAGCCTACGAGCTTTCCAAGTAATCAAATATTGCTTGTCTGCATATTATCTATCAGGGAGTGATATGTATGCAGACGTTAAAAAGAAAACACCCCGACGGCTGCGGCGCGATGCCCGTGATGCTGGTCTCGGCTGTGCTCGGCTGTGTGCTCGGTACCCTTGCATACTGCCTGCTTTGCTCGGAAAACCCTGCTGCACCGACAGCGCTTTATAAAGCTATGTCCGCCTTCGGTAGCCGTTCGTCGGTCTATATCGACAGCTGCTGCACGGTCTCGGCATTCCTGCTTGCCTTGTTCCTGCTGGGTTTTTGTTCGGTGGCTCAGCCTGCCGAGATATGTGTCCCGGCTGCCTTCGGCCTCGGTTCGGGAATGATTATGTCTGACTGCTATGCAAGCTCTGCATTCCCCGGGCAAGCAGCTTATCCTGCGTTGACGGCAGTCTTCTTTGCCGGCTCAGCCCTTTGTATATGTGCCGCAGCCTGCGAAAGCGTAAAAATGTCCTCGCAGCTCATGGCTCACGTTATGTCCCCTGTCTCGTCTGAGGGTATGCTCGACAGGCTCAGGCTCTACTGCGGTAAATTTCTTGCCGCAGAGCTGAAAAATCTTTTGGACGCCTTGCACGCTGAATT
>CAMVOF010000083.1:0-9758 GCA_947169055.1 uncultured Clostridia bacterium | reverse complement strand
TCAAGAGTGAAATTGCCCTTGTCTGCTTCGATATCGCAGTGGAACACCACCTGCAAAAGCACATCTCCCAGTTCCTCTCTAAGCATTGCCGGATCGTCGCAGTCGATAGCTTCCATGACCTCATATACTTCTTCAAGAAAATCCTTGCGGATAGAAGCGTGGGTCTGCACCTTGTCCCAGGGACAGCCATCGGGACTGCGAAGTATCTTCACTATCTGCACAAGATCGTTTATATCATATCTTTCCTTTGAAAGCATCTGCTTCTTAAGATCTTCCATATCTGCACATCCTTTGTTTTATTCTTCCTGTCTATTCTAACTCATTTTCCGATAAATTTCAAGTGCTTTTTAAAACTTTACCTGCTTTTTGTTTTGCGATCACTTTTGCATTCTTTATAGGAACGGCATCGAGCAGTACAAGAGATGCTATATACACGCCGCCTGCAAATGCTGCCGCACATATATATGCGAGCCTTAGAGACAGATGATCCGCAAACAGGTCAAAAGCTATCCTTGCAGTCACGGCACAGAGAACTCCCGCAAATATCGGTGCTGCAAAGACTTTTGAGATTTTCGGAAATACTCCCGAGGCTTTGACTACAGCCGCAAATGCAAGAATGAACATCACCGCCTGAGATGCCGAATAGGATAAAGCAGCACCCGAAATATTGAATCTCGGCTTGGATATAAGCGTCAAATTGAGTATAAGCCTTATAGTTGCTCCAACTGTCATTATAACGATGGGAGCCTTCCTTTGCCGGAGGGTTTGCAATACCGAAAGACAGGGGAGGCAGGAAGATGAAAACAAAACTCCGGCAGAGCATATCGCAAGCGGAAGGGTCGAAACAGCTATCTCCGCTGTCCTTCCCGAAAAAATAAAACATAGTGTTTCTTTCGGCAAAGCTGCCATGGCTGCGGCAAAGGGGCAGGCAATGATACTCGCGGCAAGGAATATGCCTTCAAGCAGCTTTTTCATCTGCTCTTTGTTTCCGCGTTTTTTCGCAGCTGTAAGAAGAGGCAGCGAGCTTTTTCCCAGCATCGCCGTGAATGTGGGTGCAAGCCCTGCAAGCATCAGCACAAGGCCGGAATAGGACCCGTAAACAAAGCCCGGCAGCTCATTTTCAGTGATCCCATCGACAGAAAAACCCTTTGCTGCAGCAATTTTTATCCCTCTGGTTATCGTTATCAGGTCGATAGTAATGCTTAACGTGCTGATCGAAGCTGCAACGGAGATAGGAAAAGAGAAAGACAAAAGCTCGGCAGCGACTGTTCTATGCCGGCGTGTTTTTCTGTCCTTCGGGCTTTTTATCCGTTTCAATTCTCTGCTTTTTCTTCTTCCGGCATATGCAACAAAAATATACGAAACAAAAGCAGCCAAAACGTGTCCTGCAACTGCCGCAGCTGCGGTGTAGGGAAGCGCTGCTCTTGCAGCTTGCTCACTTGATGCGCAGGAAGTTCCGAATACAGTTCCCGATGATAAGTATTCATTTTTGCAAGAGCTCATCGTGAAAAAAGCAAGAGCTATCCCCGAAACCGCCTTGAAAACAGCTTCAAGTATCTCTGACAGTGCTGTCGGCTGCATATCCTGCATACCCTCGCAAAAGCCCCGTTCGACAGAGA
The DNA here is from genome assembly GCA_947169055.1 of uncultured Clostridia bacterium. GTDB lineage: Bacteria > Bacillota > Clostridia > Oscillospirales > Ruminococcaceae > FB2012. The sequence goes on along the minus strand of CAMVOF010000083.1, from coordinate 8,139 downwards.
TCAACGCTGAGATGACGAGCATCGGAGCTGTCAGACTTACAGCGATATAAGCGCTTTGATCGCCTAAAAGCTGCTTTGAAAGCACGCCCGAAAGAAGTATCAGCAGAGCCGCTGGTATAACAGATAAAACAAAGAAAATAAGCCTTGCTGTCCTGCGGAGACATAAAGCATCCGTGTATCTTTCGGAGATAATGCAGTCGGCTGTAAGTCGGGCAACTGTAGGCGTAATCCCGGACACCCAAAGAGCATATACAGGCGCAAATATGGCAAATGTCCCGGAATAATAGGCCATGCCTCCGCCGCCGAGCAGGTTCGTCAGCGGTATCTTGTATATTATCCCGACTGTCTTTGTTATAACGATCATGCTCATAAGTATCGCCGATCCGCGTATAAATCCCTGTTTTTTCATAGTGCTGCCCCCGTTCACTAATCTTTATGCGGACAGCTTTTTTGATATGAAAAACGGTGCTTCCCGAAATGCGGAAACACCGTTGTATGCAGTATATTATTCTTCGCCTCTGTGTTCGGGAGGAGCACCGGCTCCCGGACCGATGCCGTGTCTCTTTAAAACAAGTTTCAGATACAGCGGCATAAAAATGAATATCAGCACGAAGCCTATGACCATGCTCGAAGCAAGAGACTTCAAAAACGTCGGTAAAAAGGGCATATCGGAACCGTTCCTCTTGGCATTTGCGTATGCAAGGGCTATCATAGCAAGGGTGATAACAGGCGTGTATATCAGGTCGGAGATAAGGCTTTCAACGCATCTTGCACCGATGCTGCGAGGTTTGATACCGAGCTTTGAAACAGCTCCGTCTCCTATTTTTTTCATCGGAACAAAAAGCCCGATCAACAGGCTTATCACCGTGCTTGCAGCAAGACTTATAATAAAGCCTTGAACAGTGAAATGACCGGAGAGAAGCGTTCCCGAAAGGGAAAGGCAGAAGCTCAGGGTAATGCTCATCAGAATACTCATCTCTCTTGAGATCTTTTTCATTTCCATAGCCGTGCTCCTTTCGTAAACCGGTCATTTCAAATTATTACATTTATTATATCATATCTGCCGTTTTATCTGTTAATAGACATTGATTTTAAGGTAAAAATATCTCTCCTGAGGCTGAAATTACCTGTTTTTGCTGTTTTATTAGATCCGTTTCGGCTGGCTTCAGGCAAAAAAATTATGAACAAATATCTATACCCCTTTATTTTTTAAAAATAGTGTGCTATAATAGGATAAATAATGACATATTATACATAATGCCAGTTTATGAAAGGAATGTTAGTAAATGGATTTCAAATTTTCGGAAAAAGTCGCATATCTTCAGGCGTCGCAGATAAGAGAGATACTCAAATATTCTGCCGACCCGGCTGTTATCTCTCTCGCCGCAGGCTCTCCTGCTCCCGAGGCCCTGCCTGCAAAGGAGCTTGAGGAGCTTTCTGTAAAGATACTTGCCGAGGAGCCTCAGATCGCTTTTCAGTACGGCGTTACCGAAGGCTATACGCCTTTGCGCGAAGAAGTCAAGAAAATACTTGCCGCAAGGGGAGTGTTCGATCCCGAGTATGACGATGTAGTTATCACAAGCGGTGCTCAGCAGGCAAACGAGCTTTCCGCTAAAGTCCTCTGCAACGAGGGAGATATGCTCATAACCGAATCCCCCTGCTTTATCGGTTCTCTCAATGCTTTCAAGTCATATCATGTCGATCTCCAGGGCGTTCCCCTTGAAGAAGACGGAATCAATATCGAGATACTTGAAGAAAAGCTCAAGACCGGCAAAGTCAAGCTCGTATATCTCATCCCCAATTTCCAGAATCCTACCAGCATCACTATGTCCTGGGAGAAGAGAGTAAAGGCTTTCGAGCTCTGCAAGAAGTACGGTGCCGTTATCCTCGAAGACAACCCCTACGGTGATCTCCGTTTTGCCGGCGAAGATATCAAGTGTATCAAGACTCTCGACACCGAGGGAATGGTGATCTATTCCGGAACATTCTCGAAGATACTCTCTCCCGGCATCAGAGTAGGCTATGTTTGCGCTCATAAGGATATCATCCAGAAGATCGTTGTCTGCAAGCAGGTAGCCGATGTACATACGACCCTGTGGTCTCAGATGCTCTGCTACCGTTTCCTGAAAAAATACGACCTCGACGAGCATCTTATCAAGCTCAGAAAGGTATATGAGCACAAGACAAATCTCATGCTGGACGAGATCAAGAAGAATTTCTCCAGCAAGATAAGCTATACAAAGCCCCAGGGCGGCCTGTTTATCTGGTGTACTCTGCCCGAAGGCGTTTCCACAAAGCAGATGATCGACTTCTGCACAACTGCGGTAAAGGACTATAAAGTCGCTATCGTTCCCGGTTCTGCATTCTCTGTCCGCGATGACGAGGAATGCCGTTCGTTCAGACTGAATTTCTCCACCCCCACCGACGAGAAGATCGTCAAGGGCGTTGAGATACTCGGCCGTCTCTCCAAGGAGATGTTCGGCGAATAATTCCGTTGCAGGCTGAAAGGATCCGCTTATGAAAACTGCTTTGTACAAAGATACGGCAAGAGAGATAAGACGTTCTCTGAGCAGATTCCTTTCTATCCTTGCTATAATAGCTCTCGGCTGTGGTTTTTTCGCCGGCGTCAAAGCTACTATGCCGGACATGGTCTCCACGGCTGAGGATTATTTCAAAGACAAAAAGCTCATGGACGCAAAGCTCGTTTCCTCAGTGGGCTTCAAATCCGAAGATGTTCAGGCTGTCCGTCATGCTGACGGTGTCAAAGCTGCCCCTCCGCGCCATTCTTCCGATCTGTTCTATTACTACAATGAGCAGAACGTCGTACTGAAGTTCATGTCCCTTCCCGACAATACTTTTGAGGATCAGAAGCTCAACACTCCAACGGTGCTTGAGGGAAGACTTCCCGAAAAAGCAGGAGAGTGCGCTGTCGAGGTCAAAATGAATTCGCCGGATACATTCAAGGTCGGCGAAAAGCTTGTTCTGACTTCTCCTTATGAGGACAAGGACATCTCGGAGATACTTTCCACCGACTCTTTCGAGATCGTCGGTATAGTCACATCTCCGCTGTATATCGGATATGAACGCGATAACTCAAATGTCGGCAGCGGAAAAGTCTTGGCCTATGTGATGGTCAACGAGGAAAGCTTTGTCCTTGACTATTACAGCGAGCTTTTTATTGACCTCGAAGGCCTTGAAGATCTCGATCCTTTCTCCGACGAATATAAGGATGCAGTTGCCGAAAAAGCCGAGCCTGCAAGACAGGCCTTTGAAGCAAGTGTCAAAGCAAGATACGACAGCTCCATAAAAGATGCACAGGATAAACTCGAAAAAGGGCAGAAGGATATAGACAAGCTCGAAAAGATAATGGCTATGTCTTCCGAGGAGCTTTCGGCTTCTGTTGAAAAGCTTGAAAACGCTCAGAAACAGCTGGACCAACAGTTGGACGACGGTTCGCTGACCGGTGCCGAGGCTTTGCTTGCCCGTGCTCAGCTTATACAGCTTAATGACACCATCGAGCTTCTGCGCGAACGTTTTGATGCTCTTGAAAGCGGCGATACCGAAAAGCTCGCAGCATTCACGGAAAAGCTCGATACTGCAAAAAATGAATTGGAAAAAGGCAAGGCTGATCTTGCGGCTGTTCCCGAGCTGAAAATACTTGTTCAGGACAGATTTACAAGCACGGATTACGCTTCCTTCCGCGGCGATGCTGATAAGATAGATGCTATCGCAAAGGTGTTTCCTGCATTCTTCATTCTTATCGCAGCCCTTGTTACCCTCACGACAATGACAAGAATGGTCGAAGAGCACCGTATACAGATCGGTTCATACAAAGCTCTCGGCTATTCATCAATACACGTTATCTCAAAATATCTTGTATATGCGTTCCTTGCCTCTGTCATCGGCAGCGTTATCGGCACGGTGATAGGTTTGCAGGTCTTTCCGAAGATCATTTACGACAGCTACAAGATAATGTACAATATCCCGAAGCTGAATACGCCTTTCAGACCCTGGTATCTGTTCTGGTGTATGCTTGCTTCCGTTCTATGCACCGGGCTTGCGGTGATCTATGCTTCATTGAAGACTCTCCGTGCCCAGCCGTCGCAGCTCATGCGTCCGGCACCGCCTGCTTCCGGCAGACGTGTTGCCCTTGAACGCATCGGCTTCATCTGGAACAGGCTCGGCTTTCTTATGAAAGTCACGGTGCGGAATCTCCTCAGATACAAAAAGCGCTTCTTTATGACTCTTTTCGGTGTTGCCGGCTGTACAGCCCTGATAATCACCGGTTTCGGCTTGAAGCATTCCATAAGCACGATAGCTGACAAGCAGTTCGGCGAGATATTCGATTACAGCGCAACAGTAGTACTGTCCGCCGAAGATAATGCTTCTGCGAAAGCTGCTTTGAATAAAGCCGAGTCATTCCCCGAGGTCGATCGCTGTATGCTGTTTTCTTCCACATCGGGTGATGCAGAAGCCAACGGCACGATCCAGTCCGTAAACCTTGTTGTCCCGAAAAATGCTGACGAGATGAAGGATTATGTAAATCTTAGATCGGTGTCCTCCGATGAAAACCTGACTGTCGGCGGCAGCGATGCGATCATAACAGAGAAGCTATCCATGATGCTCTCTATCGGCAAGGGCGATAGCTTTACACTCGAACTGCCGGATAAAAGCCCTGTCGAGCTTAAGGTAAAGGACATCGCAAAGAACTACGCTCTTCATTATGTCTATATCTCCGAGGAGTTGTATTCCGAGCTTTACTCCGAAGAGCCGCTGTATAAAATGATGTATGTCAATACGGCTGAGGACGCAGACGAAAGCGCTTTTAAGGAAAAGATCGTCTCTGACAGCGACTTCCTCGGCATTTCGTACAAGAATGAGTCCAGCAAAGGCTTCCTCAATTCCGTTGACAGCCTCGATTCTATCGTCCTGCTGCTTATCTTCTGCGCAGGTCTGCTTGCGATAATAGTACTTTATAATCTTGCAAACATCAATATCACAGAGCGCGTGCGAGAGATCGCGACCATAAAAGTCCTCGGCTTTTCCGACGGCGAGACCTCGGCCTATATTTTCCGCGAGAATGTCATCTCCGCGATAATAGGGATGCTCATAGGTCTCCTTCTGGGAAAGATACTCCACTACTTCGTTGTGATAACTTCCGAGGTGGATATCGTGCTCTTCAACCGCGAGCTCGTGTGGTGGGCTTATCTTTTCGGCGTGCTGATAACAGCTTTGTTCACGGGCCTTGTGAACCTTGTCCTGCATTTCAGACTCCGCCGGATAGATATGGTCGAGTCGCTCAAATCCGTTGAATAAACAAAATATATATTAGGAGGTACAACTATGGAAAACGAGAAGAAAACCGCTGTCAACTGGTGGGCAATGCTTGCTGCATTTTTGCTGGGTGCCGTTCTGGGCTTTGTTATCTCGCCTGTAAAGAGGGGCTTCAACATCAGAAACTATAACGGCAACTATAATTATTTCAAGAAACGTCCAAGACACGAAGAACGCGAAGGCGACGATCTCTGCGATTACGATTTTGACGATTATTACGATGACGATCTCCAGTTCCGCGACGACGAGGATTCCACTCTCGACGACGAAACTCAGTCGTTCTCGTTCTGATAATTCTTGCGGCTGATAACTGCTGCACACGAAAGGAAAACAGTTTATATGAAATTAGGTATGGTCGGTTTGCCGAATGTCGGCAAATCCACGCTGTTTAATGCGCTCACAAACGCAGGCGCCGAGTCTGCAAACTATCCCTTCTGCACCATCGAGCCCAATGTCGGTATTGTATCGGTGCCTGACGAAAGGCTTGAAAAGCTCAGAGATATGTACGATCCCGTCAAGTTCACTCCTGCGACACTTGAATTCGTGGATATCGCAGGACTTGTAAAGGGAGCTTCAAAAGGCGAAGGTCTCGGAAACAAGTTCCTTGCCAATATCAGAGAAGTAGACGCTATCGTTCATGTTGTCCGCTGCTTCGAGGATGATAATATCGTCCATGTTGACGGCAGCATCGATCCTGCAAGAGACATCGAGACTATCGACCTCGAGCTTGTTTTTGCCGATATCGAGCTTATAGACCGCAAGCTCGACCGCACAAAGAAAGCAATGAAGGGAGACCGTTCCCTTGCTTCGGCGGTCGAATTCCTCGAGCGTCTCAAAGCTCATCTTGAAGAGGGCAAGCCTGCCCGTGCTTTTGACATGACAGAGGACGAGCTGGAGCTGCTTAAGGAAACCCCGCTGCTTTCTCTCAAGCCTGTGATCTATGCCGCAAATCTCTCCGAGGCTGATTTCACGAACAATATCGAGACTAACGAGAATTACAGAAAAGTCCGCGAGATCGCCGAAAAAGAGGGAAGTGCCGTATTCCCGATCTGCGCTCAGATCGAAGCCGAGATCGCAGATATGTCCGACGATGACAAGGCTATGTTCCTTGACGAGCTCGGTCTTGAGACCAGCGGTCTTAACAGGATCATCAAAGAGGGCTACGCTTTGCTCGGACTTATCTCTTATCTTACGGCAGGTCAGCCGGAAGTCCGTGCCTGGACCATCAAGAAGGGTACAAAAGCTCCCCAGGCTGCCGGAAAGATACATTCGGATTTTGAAAAGGGCTTTATCCGTGCCGAAGTTGTTTCTTTCAAGGATCTTATGGAATGCGGCTCCATGAATGCCGCTAAGGAAAAAGGCCTTGTGCGTTCCGAGGGCAAGGAATATGTTATGCAGGACGGAGATATAGTCCTGTTCAGATTTAACGTTTAAATGAACGGACAGTGAGTTTAATGGAGATCAGATGTAAAATTTGCGATAATGTTATCGACTCGGGAATGAGGATATGCCCCTTCTGCGAGACAGAGATCATGGCTCCTTCTTCCTCTTCGGGAGATGCCGCGGCTATGGACAGGAAATTTACGGAAAGCCTTGCTTCGTCCGGTAATACGGGATATACTGCTCCCGGGACCATTTCCTGCGCCAAATGCAGAACGGCTTACGGTGCTGCTTTTGCAAGATGTCCCGTCTGCGGACTTCCGAAGCCTTCACCTGTCCGCGAACCGGTCCGCAGCGGCGATATTTACGGCACGGTCTATGCAGGTGCTCCGAGCTTTGAACACAGCTTCGACAGCGTTGAGAAACCTAAATACGATGATATTCCCAAGCCGGAAGCAAAAGCCAAGAGCTCCGCTTCAACTCCCTATTATAAGGCCGTGTCAAAGCCTGTTTTTCGTGAGGCTCCTCCTTATCCTTCAATGACGCCGACACCGCCGATGCCGATGACAATGCCGATGACGCCGAAGAAAAAAGGACTGTCATCGGTCAAGATACCTGACGGAGTCGCCGTCGGAATTATTGTCACTTTAATGGCTCTCCTGGGCGGCGTAACATTCTTTATCTCGGGTTCAATGTAATTTTTTACAGAGGTGTATTCAGATGGTAAAACAACTCGCAAAATGTATTCGCGAGTATAAAACTCCGACGATACTGACATTGCTTCTTATTGTCGGTGAAGCAGTGATCGAGATATTCATCCCGTTCATCACCGCTAATCTTGTAAATGATATAAAAGCAGGCGCCAACATGAACGAGATCGTCAGCACAGGCGCTTTTCTTGCTGTGCTCGCGATAATCTCCCTTACATTCGGCGGTCTGGCAGGCTTTACATCAGCTAAAGCGTCTGCCGGCTTTGCTAAGAACGTCAGAAAGGACGTTTTCTCGAAGGTGCAGACTTTCTCCTTCGGAAACATAGATAAATTCTCCTCGTCCTCTCTGGTAACAAGACTGACAACTGACGTCACAAACGTCCAGATGTCCTTCATGATGATAATAAGGATAGCTGTCAGAAGCCCGATAATGCTGGTGTTTGCAATAATCATGGCTTATATAATGGGCGGACAGCTTGCTGCTACATTCGTTATCGTTGTGCCGGTGCTTGCTTTCGGTTTGTTCCTGATAAGCCGAAAGGCAATGCCGGCTTTCAGGCGTGTTTTCCGCAAATACGACAGACTCAACGAGTCCATCGAGGAAAATGTCAGAGCAATGAGAGTCGTTAAAGGCTTCTCAAGAGAAGAGCACGAAAAGAAAAACTTCTCCCGCGCTGCCGAGGATATTAGAAAAGACTTTACCAAGGCCGAGAGG
>CAMVOF010000082.1:0-9776 GCA_947169055.1 uncultured Clostridia bacterium | reverse complement strand
CCTCGGGCTTCGGACGCTTGTAGTCCTTCTCGAAGCTCGTGGTGATATCGAAATGCTCTCTCGGACGTCTGTCACGTCTCTGACCGCGCTTGCCTCCCTTGCGGAAGTCGCCTCTGTCGCCTCTGGGCTTCTTCTCGGTGGAGGAGATTATAACCTTTCTGTAAGGCTCGTCGCCTGTGGAATGGGATGTAACGCCGTCGATCTCGGAAACTGCTGCGTGGATTATCCTTCTCTCGTAGGGGTTCATGGGCTCGAGAGCGGATGTTCTTCCGCTTCTCTTAACGTTTGCTGCGATCTTTCTTGCAAGACCCTCCAGCTGCTCCTTGCGGCGTTCTCTGAAACCGTTGCAGTCGGTAGAGATCCTGTAATAGTCTCTGTCTATCTTGTTGCAGATAAGGGAGGAAAGATACTGCAGAGCGTCAAGCAGCTCGCCCTTTCTTCCGATGAGCTCTTCAAACTCGGGGCTGGCTATCTCAAACAGAGCTCCGTTCTCGGTATCGGTAACGGTTATCTCTGCACCCTCGATGCCCATAGCCTTGATTACATCGAGCATATAATTCTTTGCGATCTCTGCCTTTGTGAGGACAACGGGAGGCTCATACTCTGCTTCGATCTTAGCTTCTCCCTTGAGCTTTCCGAAAAGACCCTTCTTGGGCTCTTCGATAATGCTGAACTTGATCTCTGCTTCAGCTGCACCGAACTCTTTGATTGCCGCTTCTCTCGCTTCCTCTAATGTTGCGGCGGTAAACACTTTTTTCACCTTTTACCATTCCTTTCGTTAATCTTCCGTATATTCGTCGCCGTATTTTTCGGCCATGCGCTTTCTCGCTTCGTTGAGCTTTTTGCGCTGATATTCCTTAAGTTCAGCCTTCGACATCTTCTTGTCGGGATCCCCGTCTTCGCTGTCGTCATCGTCGTCGAAGGATGCAGGCTTGATGCCCTTCTGCTCCTGCTGTATCTCTATAGCTCTTTCCATAAAGGTCTTCTTGCCGCTCTTGCGTCTCTGCTTTGCTTCTTCCATTTCCTTTTCAACGATAGCACGGACACGGGCCGGGCTGTAAACTTTGTTGAGGAAGATGGTCTGGAAGATCCCTATAAAAGAGGAGAATATCCAGTAAAGACCGAGACCTGCGGGATATGAGAACGCGATCCACAGGGAGAACAGAGGCATTACCACCAGCATTACCTTGAGGGTACCGCCCATGCCCTTTGATGCGGGGTTGTTCTTCTTGGTATAGTACATCGAGATCACCATTGCGATGACCTGGAGCAGGAACGAAAGAATGGGGATAAGAGCCAGCATACTCTTGAAGCTGGGTATTGCACCGAGAGAGAGACCGAAGATCTTGTAATTGAAGCCCTCGGCGTATTCTCTTACGTCATCGTTGAGGATATCCGCATACTGAGCGTCAGCCTTGTCCTTGTCAACGAAGTCGAAGGTGGTGAGCTCGGGTCTCGAAATGGAGAGGTTCTGGGAAACATACTTCTCGTCGGTAACGAACTCGTCGATATCGGGATGCTTCTTGAATACCTCAACAACTTCCTGCCACTCGTCGCAGCCGCTGTCCTTATCGTCGAAGAGCTTTCTTATGCTCTTGAAATTCTTGTAGTTGTCTGCATCCTCGTCGTCGTCGGTGAGATACTCGAATACCTTGTCGTAGTCTCCGCCGTTCTCCTTCAGTATCTCAGCCATAGTGGTGTCTGCCGACTTCACTCCCTGGCTGACCGTTGCGAGGGTGGTTATCATGGTATTGGACTTCTCGACTTTGCTCTTGTCAAGATCCGAAACATAGGTCAGAGGACCGTAGATAACGGGGATCATGGAGAAGAGTATGAGCATACTTATCAGCATAGGCAGGCAGCTTGCCATAGGGTTTACGCCGTGCTTCTGATAAAGAGCCATAGTCTCTTCGTTGAGCTTTTCCTGGTTCTTAGAATATTTCTTCTTTATTTGTTCGAGCTCCGGCTGTATCATGGACATACGTGCGGTGCTCTTCTGCTGCTTGATGTTCAGAGGCAGCATGATAACTCTTGTTATTACAGTAAATATAAGCAGTGCCAAAGCGTAATTGTCCACCAGCTTATAGCACAGCTTCATTATCCAGCCGAGGGGTGTTGCAAACAGATCAAACATTTTTCTCTTTCCTCACTGACAGCAGTTTTCTGCCGTACTTTCCTTTTTCCTTATTTTTCCGCAGCTTTTCTTCTCTTGATCTTAAAATATGACAGTTCAAATTTATCCGGCACCCTGTCCACTCCGCCGAGGCTCCAGGGATTGCATCTCAGAAGCCTCCACACAGCAAGGATCGTACCTTTTATCGCTCCGTGCTTTTTATAGGCGTCTATCGCATAGCACGAGCAGGTGGGGTAATACTTGCACCTTGCCGGAAAAAGAGGGCTGATAAATTTCTGGTAGAACCGTATCGGAAGCATCAGTATGTATCTCATTTTTTTCTTTTCACTTTTTTCAGCGAGTCGCCGTTGATCTTCGGTATGACTCTTTTTTTCAGATGAGCTGCGATCTCATTGGTTCCCGCAGGAGCACCTTCTCCCCTTGCCATAAAAACTATGTCGTATCCGATAGGGAAACTTGTCTCCGTCAGCCTGTATGCTGCACGGAACACTCTTTTTATCCTGTTGCGGACCACTGCTTTTCCCTGCTTCTTGCTTACCGCGACGCCCAGCCTGTTATAGGGCATATCGTTTCTGAGGTAATAAACACACAAATAAGGACAGGCACAGTAACCTCCCCTGCGGTAGCATCTCAGAAAGCTTTTGTTATCCTTCATTATCTCGGTAAAAAGCATATCCGTTCACCATCTGCCGGGTCCTTTGCCGCGGCTGTAAAACACTGTGAATTGCACATTAATTAAACCAATATGTTAATCAATATACATCATAAAAAGATAAAGACCGTATACCGAGCAAACGCGGCCGGTATATGGTCAATCATCATTATCACGAAGCTCAGTATGAAAGTCTTGCCCTGCCCTTCGCACGTCTGCGTGCGAGAACCTTTCTGCCGTTTCTTGTGGACATTCTCTTCATAAATCCGTGAACTTTCTTTCTCTGGAGCTTTTTAGGCTGATATGTTCTTTTCATTTCAGTATCCTCCCTTCAAAAATCAAGATCGGGCATCTGTCATTCCGCCTGCAAATGCAGACAATTAGCCCTTGCAATTTCCTATTATAACTCATAGGCACGGGCTTTGTCAAGCAAAAAAGCATATTTTTTTAATTTTTTTAAATTTTGGCTCCCTTTTTTCACTTGTTCATATGCAAAATCAACTAAATTTGTATGATATTTCGGGTCTCATCGCGGTCTAAGCCTCGTTTTTCAGCCCTTTCCGAGGTCTCAAAAACAGGTCTTTCGGGGCAGCAATATCCATCCCATAATACTATCAAATAAAGGGCTTTATTTTCTCAAAAATTGTGCAGTATTTTAGGCTCATTTTACTTGAAATTTTTTTGGCTTTGTGGTATAATTATATAGAATTGAGTATTATACCCTCTTTTAAATTTTTGTAATATTTTGGCTATTTTTTTGTGCTGATTTCTTGATATTTTCCTCAAAAAAACAGCCGGTCAAGAAAGGAAAGAATATCATTATGGACTCTCTCAACGACGTATTTGAGCTCGTTTTAAAATACTGCGAATCCGACACCGAGAACATAAGCTCCGTAGCCTTTGAAAGGTGGATAAAGACCCTCGAGCCCTACAAGCTGGACGAGAACAAAGTCTATCTTTTAACGGAGAACGAATTCTCGAAGGGCATCATCTCCCAGCACTACATCGGGATGCTTGAAGAGGGCTTCAAAAACGCTCTCGGTTTCCCGGTGGAAGTGGAGCTGATGATAAGATCGAAGGACGAGACTCCTGCCGGCGAGATGCCTGCTGCGGATGCCGACGATCACTTTGACAATTTCACATTCGACAATTTTGTAAAGGGCAAATCCAACGACCTTGCCTACGCTTTTTCCATGGCTGTTGCAGGCAAGTCCTATCTCAGCAGCTCACAGGGCTCGAACCAGACCTACAATCCTCTGTTCATCTACGGAGATTCAGGTCTCGGAAAGACCCATCTTCTGAAAGCTATCGAGAACGAAGTAAGGAAAAATCACCCCGACACGAAGATCATCTATACCACCGGCGAGAATTTCTTAAACGAGCTTATCGAAGCCATAAAGAGCAATACTCAGACAGAGTTCCACAACAAGTACAGAGGCGCTGATTTTCTGCTTATCGACGACATACAGTTCATCGCAGGAAAGGACACGGCACAGGAAGAATTCTTCCACACCTTCAACGACCTTTACAACGCAAGAAAGCAGATAGTCCTCACGGCGGATATAGCTCCCTCAAAGATACATCTGCTGGCGAACAGGATAAGATCCCGCTTCTCCCTGGGTGTGCAGGTAGATATCCAGCCGCCTGATTTTGAGACAAGGATCGCTATCGTCAAGAGAAAGGCAGAGCTTGTGGGGCTGCAGCTCAACGACAATATCGCAAGACTCATCGCCGAGAAGATAAAGACCAACATCAGGCAGCTTGAAGGCACGGTCAACAAGATGAAGGGCCTCACGGAATTCACCAACGAGACTCCCTCCATGTCAATGGCTCAGAAGGTCATCAAGGAAATAATGATCCAGAACCACCCCCAGGAGATAACCGTTGACAGAGTTATCTATGAAGTTGCCAACGCTTTCAATGTTTCGGCCGAAGACATACGCTCGAAGGACAGAAGAAAAAACGTTTCTCTTGCGAGAAAAGTGACTATCTATGTTCTTAAGGAAGTCAAGGGCATGACCTACATACAGATCGGCGACGAACTCAATAAGAACCACTCAACCATGACTCTGCATTATCAGGACATACAGGAAATGATGAACAAGAATTCCGACCTGAGACATACAGTTGACGACATAATAAAAAATCTCAAAAATAACTGAATCAAATATGATTCAACAATTATTCAAAAATCCAAAGTCCGCTTTTCCGCGATAGAGACAGTTAAATAAACAGCAGGTTTAAAATCTGCTAAACAGAATAATTCTTTTATCTGCCTTTTTCAACAGAATTTTCAAAAATCTTATGACAATAAACACACAAAATCTAAACAGTTTCAACAGGCCTGATTTTTTAAACACTGTCAAGAATCTGTCAACAATGATTGTTATAAGATCACAGCCGGAAAACCCCGAGATCCTGCGTTGCAGAAAAGATTCTCCCGGTTATCAACACTACTACTGCTAAAACTAATATAAATTGATATTATTTGATATCATATCGAAAAAAGCAGGGAAGACGGACAGCAAAAACTTTGAAAGACAAATTACCCTGAAAGGAATTACTCATATGAAACTGATGTGCAACAAAATGTCGCTTTACGAAGCGATAATCAATGTTTCTAAGGCTATCTCCGAAAGAAGCACTCTGCCCTGTCTCGAGGGAATGAAGTTCAGGCTCCGGGATTCTCTCCTTGAGCTCACGGGCTACGACCTTGAGATAGGTATAAAGACGACTATCGCCGTAAGATCCGACGACGAGTGCGAGTTTATCATCAAGGCCAAGCTCTTCAGCGAGATGATAAGAAAGATGCCCTCCGATGATATAATGATAGAGATGGACGACAATCTCCAGATAACCGTCACCGGCGGAGCTGCAATGTATAATATAGCCGCACAGGCAGCAGACGAGTATCCCACCCTTCCCGACAAGAACAACTGCGAGAACATAACCCTTCCCCAGACCATGCTCAAGAGCATGATAACTCAGACTCTCTTTGCAGTTTCTGCATCCGACATCAACCCGACTCTGAAGGGCGAGCTCTTTGAGTTTGAGAACGGCGTGTTCAATCTCGTTGCCATGGATAATTACAGGCTTGCTGTAAGAACTGAGAACGTTAAAGTCGATGAGAACAAGAGCTTCATCGTTCCCTCAAGGGCTTTGTCGGAAGTCGCAAGGCTCCTCAGCGATAACGACGAGGACAAGTGCGAGCTTTTCCTTTCCGCAAAGCATATAATCTTTGAGATAAACGGCTATCTTGTTTATTCGAGACTTATAGAAGGAAACTTCCACCCCTACAAGAGCGCTATCCCGAAGAATATCACTACGGAAGTAATAGTTGACAGGAAGGAGCTCATCTCCACCCTTGAAAGAGCTATGCTGCTCATCAGCGAGAGAACTCCCAGCCCTGTTAGATGCTATTTTGAAAACGGTGTTATAAAGATCAAGTGCGCTACATCTATCGGCAAGATACAGGACGAGATCAAGGCAGATATGACGGGTCCCGTTATAGAAATGGGCTTCAAGTGCAAATATATGCTGGATCCCCTGGGCAGGATAAACGACGACAGAGTGAAGCTTGAAATGAGCGGGAGCCTTTATCCGATGAAGATAGTTCCCGTAAAGGGCAACGAGTTCGTTTATCTGACCCTGCCGGTAAGACTTTCGAGAGAGAAATGATATGGCAAAGAAAACAGAAGAGATAAAGATAAGCACAGAATTCATAAAGCTTGATTCGCTGCTGAAATTTGCCGGAGCTGCCGAGACAGGCGGTCATGCAAAAGAGATGATCGCAGAGGGCTGCGTAAAGGTAAACGGCGAGCAGTGTTTGATGAGAGGAAAAAAGCTCCGTCCCGGAGACAGAGTTGAGATCGACGGGGAAGACGGAGAGATAGTTATAGCCTGATATGATAATAACATCATTTAGTGCCGACGGATACAAGAACTTAAAAGATATATCCATACAGCCCCATCCCAAGCTGAATATCCTGTTCGGGAACAACGCCCAGGGAAAGACAAATATCCTTGAAGCCATTTATATATGCAGCGGAGCAAGGAGCTTCCGCAGCACAAAGGACAAGGATATGATCGACACCGCAAGGGATGCTATGTGCATAGAGCTGGGTTTCAAGGACAGCGAAAGGGAGCAGAAGATCTCTTACCGTATGGCGAGACCGAACGTTAAGGAAAAGAACTGCACCTTAAACGGCGTAAAGCTTAAAATGCCTTCAAAGCTTTTCGGTAGCTTCGGCTGCGTTGTGTTCACGCCGGAAGACCTGGAGCTTTCAAAGGGCTCGCCGGACAGGAGAAGACAGTTTATCGACCTCTGTGCGGCACAGATAAAAATATCGTATAAGAGCGTTACCGACAAATACGAGCAGCTCCTGGATCAGAGAAATATGCTGCTGAAAAGCATCTCCTACGGCAGAGCCGACAAAAGCGAGCTGGAGATATGGGATGCACAGCTTTCCCAGATGGGAGCATATATAACTCTTCTGAGATACAGCTGCACAAAAAAGCTGGCAGTCTGCACGGAAAGGCTTTACAATGAGATCTCCGGCGGAAGAGAAAAGCTGGAGCTGGTCTACAATTCTACTGTCTTTTCAAACCTTGAAGGCAGGAACGACTACAGGAACGACCTTGCCGCGGAATATCTCAGATGCCTTGAGGACAACAGAGACGAGGATATAAGAGTGGGCTTCACCCAGAAAGGTGTCCACCGGGACGACATCGCAGCCTTTATAAACGGCTTGCCTACAAGAGACTTCGCTTCTCAGGGGCAGTTCAGGTCCGTGGCGTTGGTGATGAAGCTGGCGCAGGCAGAGATACTTACCGAAGAAACCGGAGAACCCCCTGTATTCCTGCTGGACGATGTGCTGAGCGAGCTTGACCCCTCGCGGCAGGAGTTCGTTATATCAAAGATAGACAATATGCAGGTGTTCATTACCTGCTGCGACGATAATATCCCGGAGAACAAGACAGGAAAGCTCTATCATGTGGAAGCCGGAAGGATAGTGAAGTGAATGAGAGAGCTGTTCAGCCTTGATCTGAAAAACTACAAAGAAGACGGCTTTATTTTCAGACGGCCGTCGGCAAGAGCGATAATCATAAAAGACGGCAGGCTTGCGTTGATACACAGCCTGAAATATGATTACTATAAGTTTCCCGGCGGAGGAATAGACAAAGGAGAAACAAACGAGCAGGCTCTTGTCCGGGAAGTAATGGAGGAAGCAGGGCTCGCCGTCATTCCGGAGAGCATAAAAGAATTCGGCTATGTCTGCCGCAAGAACAAAGGCAAGTTTTCCGACGACGAGATATTCATTCAGGAAAATTTCTATTATACCTGCGAGGTCGAAGACGGTGTTTCCTTTCAGGACCTTGACGATTACGAAGAAGAGGAAAGATTCACTCTTGAATATGTGACGCCGGAAGAGGCAATAGAAGCAAACAGAAAAAGCGTTAAAAATCAGGACGGCGGGAAAATAATGATCGAAAGAGAGACCCGTGTGCTTGAGATAATAAAAAGCGAGCTGATGTGAAATGTATCTGCATCTCGGAAACGACTATATAGTGAACGGGAAGGACATCATAGGGATATTCGACCTTGAAAAGACCTCTGTTTCAAAGATCACAAAGGAATATCTCAGCGAAGCCACAAAGCAGAAAAGGATAGTCAACTGCACCTACGAGATGCCGAAAAGCTTTGCAGTCACCCTCGACGAGGACTTCACCGAAAGGGTGTATATAAGCCAGCTTGCCTGCTCCACGCTGAAAAAAAGGTCGGTGCCCCGACAGGGCAAGTCGCGTGATCGCTTGCAAGCTCGCTTACATTTGAGCGAAACTGAAAATAGTCCACGCGAAACTAAATTGATAAGTGAATAGAATGATTCACTATTGATAATGTCTGCTGAATTCTTAATTATAATAAAGTTAATATTGCTCCCGCGAAGAGCGGAGCTTGGAGGATAAATATTTTATGAGTGAAGAGATCAGAAATCAGGAAGAGCTTGCAACGATAAGTGAGATCAGCGAGATATCGAAGGTCGATCAGGAGTACGACGAGAACCAGATACAGGTGCTCGAAGGACTTGAAGCCGTGCGTATCCGTCCGGGTATGTATATCGGCTCCACGGGTCCCAAGGGTCTGCATCACCTCGTTTACGAGATAGTGGATAACGCTATCGACGAGGCTCTCGCAGGCTACTGCACGGAGATAACCGTTAATATCCTGCCGGGGAATATCATCGAGGTAACGGATAACGGCCGAGGCATACCCACAGGTATCCACCCCACGGAAAAAATATCTGCGGCGACCGTCGTTTATACCGTGCTGCACGCCGGCGGTAAGTTCGGCGGCGGCGGATATAAAGTTGCCGGAGGTCTCCACGGCGTAGGTGCTTCCGTCGTTAATGCTCTGTCCGAGTGGCTGGAGCTGACGGTCTATGACGGAAAGAATATCCACTTCCAGCGCTTCGACAGAGGCGAGTATAAAGAGCCTCTTAAAGTTATCGGTGAAACTGATAAGACCGGTACCTCCGTTAAGTTCAAAGCTGACCCCGAGATATTCACGGAGTCAACTGTCTATGACTACGATATCCTGCTCACAAGACTGAGAGAGCAGGCATTCCTCAACGCAGGTATAAAGATAGTCTTCTCTGATATGAGAAAAGAGGACGACGTCAAATCCGAAACACTGTATTACGTCGGCGGTATCAGAGAGTTTGTCGAGCATATCCATAATACAAGGGGCGTTGTGCCCATAAGCGACAGCGTCATCTATTTCCAGGGTATGCAGGGGGATATGTTCGCCGAGATCGCAATGCAGTATAACGATACCTATAACGAAGTTATTCTCTCATTTGCGAATAATATCCATACCCCCGACGGCGGTACCCACGAAAATGCCTTCAGGAATATGATTACAAAAGTCCTCAATGAGTACGGCAAGAAGTTCGGCCTGCTCAAGGACGGCGAAAAGCTGGTGGGCGAGGA
>CAMVOF010000081.1:0-9820 GCA_947169055.1 uncultured Clostridia bacterium | reverse complement strand
TCCGCTGCAACTGGCGATCTGCGCCCTGACCCTTGCCGACCGGCGAACAAGATATTCCCCATCCCTTATCCTCGGCGTCGGGACTCGCAGTTCGGTTTCACACGTCCTTCCCGGAAAGCCTGTCTCGGCCTTCCGCAGCAGGGCAGCCTTTTCAATGACCATAGAGGGAATGATCTCCTCCACCCGGTTCACCCACGGCGAATTTTCCCTATCGCAGCTCGATAAGCCCTGTGCCATAAAAACCGGAACTCCCCAGTCTCCGAGAGGCTACGACAGCACAGTGATAGGCTTCTACCCGGCCGACGATCCTCAGATAGCCTTTTGTGTGATGCTCGAAGGCGGAGCAAATGCCAAGCATACGGTCTATGAGCTGGTCTCTGCGGCGGTATCTGAATAGCACCAAAAGCGGCGTGCCCCAAAAGCACGCCGCATATTTTATTGTCCTGCGTTTAAAAAGCTCAAGGTCCCGAATGCCGTGCAAAAGGCTATCTGCTGCTGATATACCGGGGATTCGAGCTTTGCCGCTTCCTCGGGGTTTGAAAGAAAACCGCATTCCACCATCACCGCCGGGCAGACCGCGTTGTGTATCAGATAAAGCTCGTCGCCCACAGGCTTCAGCTCCCGGGTGTTCTCCGGCTGAAGATTCCCTGTTATCTTCTTCCGTATGCACTCGGCAAGGCGTTCGCTCTCGCTGCTCTCAGCTTGGTAGAACATCTGTGCTCCGCTGTATTTCGGGTCGGTGAACTGATTCTGATGTATGGACACAGCCGCCAGAACACCCTCGCCGTTGATGATCGAGAGCCTGTTCTCCATGTCCGATCTCTTCTGTGCCGCAAGCCCTTCGATGCCGCTGTCGTGTATGGAAACATCCTCGTCTCTCGTCATCACAGCCTCGTATCCGAGAAGGTGCAGCATATCTCTCATCCCAAGGGATACCGTTAGATTTATGCCCTTTTCCGGCACACCGTCCACCGAAACACAGCCCCCGTCAGCACCCCCGTGTCCCGGGTCGATAACGATGACCGGCGTGTCCTTCTGCACTATCTCAGCCGCTGCCGCAACAGCCTTTTTCTTCGCCGAGGGATGCCTGATGTCGATAAAAACAAGCAGCGCCAAAACTGCCAGCGTGTAGATCGCTATGCGTAATCTGTAGTTCATTTCTGTCTCTCCTTTTGCGGAATGTTGAGTTGTCCCTTGGCAAATCATATGCAGGACAGGCAGAAATAATGCAGAACCGCTGCGAGCTTTTTCAAGCCCGCAGCGGCGGTCAGATCAATTATTATGCTTCGGGAGGAGGTGCTTCCTCGGCAGGAGCAGTCTCAGCCGGAGGCTCCGTCTCGGCAGCGGTGGTGGTCTCATCCTTCGTCGCCTTGAGATAGCTGCTCTCAACATAACCTGTGCAGTCCGTGCCGTCACCGTTCATGAACGTTACTTTTACATATCCGTCCTGACGCCTTTCAAGCACCGTCACCTCGATGTTCGGCGACATACAGATTATGTGCTCGGCATCAGCCTGGGGCTGTGCAAGGAGCTGAACGTAGTTCGTGATGTAAGCCTTGTTGGGGTCTGACGTTGTGGTAGTCTCCGTCGGAGCCGCAGTCGCCGGAACAGTGGTCGTTTCGGCAGCGGGATCGGAACCGGCAGGCTCGGCATCAGGGGCTGAAGCCGTCTCGGCAGGAGGCAGGGAAGAGGGCATAGTTGATACCGTTCCCGTGTAGATACCTTCCGGCACATCGGCGTTGTTGCTTGCAAAGAGGCCCTTTGCAAGGAAGATAACGATGATGATGCAGAACGTGGCTATAATAAATATCGCGATGATATTGACGGTATTCGGCGAATGGAAAAGGCTTTGTTTGTCCTTGTTCCGCTTAGGTCTTTCGGGCTCGGTTTCCGGCTCGGGAATGCTGTCGGTGACAGGCTCGGTATCGGGATAAATATCATCGGGAGCAAAGCTCTCTCTTTCGTCATCAAGCATTCCGCCACGCCTCCTTCCGCGAGTGTTCACGGGTAATTATAGCACAAATCGAGGAATATGTCAAGGATGGAGAAAAGACCACAGCTGCAAGCCGCAAAACCTGACCGCGCAGTGCATTAAAAAGGCATGACCGAAAACCTTTTTATTGCTGATCTATTGTTATTTGAGGGGATACAAAAAAGCCTCCCCTGAAAGGGGAGGCGGCATGACGCAGCCATGACGGAGGGGTTCTTCACATCTCATACTCCGCCGTTATCCTGCTTCCGTCGCAGCGGATGATGACAGGCGCTGTCCTCGTCAGGAAGACCTTCGCGTTTATATCCGAGAGAAGCTGCATCGTCTTTCCGTCTTCCGGCTCTTCGTCCGAGGAGGTGATAACAGCTATCCTCGGCGAAACGCTTTGCAGGAACAGTCCGAGCTTCTGCTGGTAATGCCCGTGGTAGGGGACTTTCAGGAAGTCAAATGTCCCTTCGTTCTGCTCGGCAAATTCCATGAGACGTGCGTCCTGTGCGTCTGCCGCAAAAAGCAGACGGTTGCTGCCGTATCCCACGGAGGTGATCAGCGACGAGTTGTTGCTGGGGTCGGTGCGGTAGTATTCCTGCATTGGCGGATAGACCGTTATCTCTGCACCGCCTATGCGAACGCTCTGCCTTTCGCGGATAGTCACCGGCTTGATGTTCTTTTTGCCGAGGGCCTCTGCGTAGTCGTCGTAGGCATCGCTTTCCTTGGGGCAGTTGCTCTGCACCACCTGTGCGATGTCAAGCTCCTTTATCACCTTCGCAGCTCCGCCGACGTGATCCTTGTCGAAGTGCGTGATGATGAGCATATCCAGCTTCTTTACCGAGTGGGCTTTGAGATAGGAAACTATCTCCTTGCCAAAGCCCTTTTCTCCGCAGTCGATCAGTATTGTCAGCTTCGGGCTGTAGATAAGCGTCGCATCCGCCTTGCCTGCCTTGAAGCAATAGACGGTCAGCTCCTCAAGCTCCTCCGCCGGAGGAGGCTCTTCCTCTCTGCCTGTGATAGTCCCGCCTTGCTGACGGCTCTGGTCGTCGTTTTTGTTTATCGAGCAGGCACAGAGCATAAGCGCAAGCACAGCGATAAACAGATAGATTAAAATACTTTTTCTTCTGCGCATTGCGATCTGCCCTTTCAGTTTCCTTATCGTGTTTGTCCCTGTCGTTTTAGTAGATTATACCACACACCCGGCTGTTTTTCAAGTGCGGCCGGGGAAATTTTGAATTTCTGTAAAATATTTCTCTTCTGCTTGAAAAAACAGCGCTTTTGTGGTAAAATAAATATGATATACGGTTTCGTCTGAGACACCGAAAGGAGGAGCCCGGAGAACGTCTGCCGGGCGGTATCATCTATGAAAATATTCAGAAAACTTGCAGCAGCTTTAACAGCGGCTGCCATTGCAGCGGCAGGTATAGTTCTGCCGAAGGCTTCCGAGCAGAACGTCATCAAAGCCGATGCAGCCTCGACAATGACGGCAAAGCAGATCGTCACCGATATGGGCGTGGGCTGGAACCTGGGCAATACCTTCGACGCTGCGGACTGTTCCTGGCTGAGCAACGAGCTGGATTACGAGAGCGCCTGGTGCAAGGTAAAGACCACCAAGAAGCTCATCGACACGGTCGCCGACCTCGGCTTTACATCCATACGCATCCCCGTTTCGTGGCACAATCACGTTGACGGCAGCAACAAGATAAGCACCGCGTGGATGAACCGGGTGAAGGAAGTGGTTGACTACGCTATCGACGACGGCCTCTACGTCATCATCAACATCCACCACGACAACACGATACAGAGCGGAAAGAATTTCTTCTATCCTTCGTCCAAGTATCTTTCCACCTCGAAGAGCTACATAAGCACTATCTGGAAGCAGATCGCCACAAAGTTCAAGAGCTACGACCAGCACCTTATCTTCGAGACCATGAACGAGCCGAGACTTATCGGCGATACCAACGAGTGGTGGTTCACAAAGGCCAGCCCTCAGACCAATGTCAAGGACGCTATCAGCTGCATCAACACCCTCAACCAGACCGCTGTCGATGCCATAAGAGCTGTCGGCGGAAATAACAAGACCCGTCTTATCATGTGTCCGGGATATGATGCCTCCGTTGACGGTGCAACAGTTTCCACCTATAAGCTGCCCACAGACAGCTCGAATATGCTGGCTGTTTCTATCCACGCATATTCCCCCTACGACTTCGCAATGAATGCCGGCGGCGGCACAAGCACTTATTCCGATAACATGAAGTCCCAGCTCAAGAATATGTTCAGTACCATAAACAATACCTTCGTCAAGAAGGGAACTGCCGTAGTCATTGGAGAGTTCGGCGCCTTCGATAAGAATAATTCCGCACAGAGAGTCGCCTGGGTCAAGGACTATATGAAGCAGGCAACAGACCTTAACATCCCCTGCCTGCTCTGGGATAACAACGCCTTCCGCACAGGCTCGGATTACAACGAGAAGCTGGGCTTCATCAACAGGACCACAAATAAAGTCGCAGACCAGAATTTCTGCAACGCACTTTTCACCTATGCGAAGATCGGCTCGGTGAAGGACGCGACTGTCAGCCTCAAGTACGACTCCTATACCTATACCGGCTCGGCTGTCAAGCCCGATAACCGCAGCGGCAGCAACGATTTCACAGTAAAGTATAACGGCAAGACCCTCACCAAGGGCACGGATTATACAGTATCCTATAAGAACAACACAAATGTCGGTATCGCCACGGCGACGATCAACGGCAAGGGCAAATACGACGGCTCGAAGAGCATAACTTTCATCATCAAGCCCAAGCAGAACAGCATCACAGCCCTCAAGCCCTATATCGCTTCCGATAAAGCAGGCATGATCGTTTATTGGAATAAAAACTCCTCCGCAACAGGCTATCAGGTCCGCTATTCCAAGTCGGCGGATTTCTCCACCTCCAACAGCACCACTATCACCGATCTCAATAAGAATTACGTTTATCTCACAAGCAAGCCCGAGGCAGGGGAGACATGGTATGTGAAAGTACGCTCCTTCTACACCAAGGACGGCAAGACCACTTCCACACGCTACGGAAATTACAGCGCAGTAAGCTCGATCAAGATCGAGAACAACATCACCAAACTGGGTTCCGTTCTGCCTTACTCCTCCTATACCTATACAGGCTCGGCAATAAAGCCCGTTGAGATCGTAAACGGCACAACGAAGCTCGTTGAGGGTACGGACTATACCGTTTCCTATTCAAACAACACCAAGGTGGGAGTTGCCACTGCAAAGATCACAGCCAAGGGCAAATATACCGGCTCGGTGACAAAGACCTTCATCATCAAGCCTGCGAAGAATAAGATCACAGCCATTTCCACGAGCACTGGAGCGTTCAAGATCACTTGGGAGAAGGGTACGACAGGCACGATCGGCTATCAGGTGCTTTATTCCCGGAATAAAGCAGCACTCAGCGATGCTCTGGTAGAGACGCCGAATGCGGATGCAAAGAAGTACGTCCACAGCTACACATCCACAGATCTTTCGGATCTTTCCGAGAACTTCTCGACCTACCCGAAGAGCGGAGAGACATGGTATGTAAAAGTACGTTCGTTCTACACGAAGGACGGCAAGACCAGCTCCGCGAGGTACGGAAACTACAGTGATATAAAGAGCATAACGGTAAAGTGACCGCTGTGCGGGAGCTGAGCTTTGCGAAAAGTTTTCACCCGGCTATTTACATTTTAATACTTTTGTGTTATAATACCCTGGTACGTTTGTTTGTGTAAAAAACGACTTATTTTGGGAGGAATACTTTATGTTGAAAAAACTAGCGGCAGCCCTTGTGTCTGCTGCACTGTTGTTCGGTACTGCGACAGCTCTGCCGGAGCTGACAGCTGCCCTCGGCTCGGAGATACCTGCCACCGCAGCTGCTTCCGAAGAGAGCCTGTCTGTCGCCGATTGTACCGTCTCTATCCCATACGCTTCCTACACCTACCGCGGAAGAGGAATAAAGCCCACCGTGACAGTAAAGGACGCAGCCGGGAAGAAGCTCACCAAAGGCACAGATTACACCGTGAGCTATTCAAACAATACCAGCGTCGGCACGGCTACCATAACCGTTAAGGGCATCGGAAACTATACCGGCACTACCAAGAAAACTTTCACAGTCAAGAAGCTCGACCTTTCGACCAGCTATGCAAAGGTGACTATCCCCTATGCCTCTTACACCTACACCGGCTCGTCGATCAAGCCCACGGTGACCGTCAAGTTCAAGGGCGGCGACCTCATCTCCGCAAGCCAGTATTCGGTGTCCTATTCAAACTGCACTAAGGTCGGTACCGCAACGATAACCATAACGGGCAAAGGCACCAACGTCACAGGCACTTACAAAAAGACCTTCATCGTGAAGCCTGCAAAGAATAAGATACTCGGCCTGCTCTCCACAGTCAAAGGAGCTTTCCAGCTGACCTGGACAGAGGGCACACCGGGCACAGTCGGCTATCAGGTGCTCTATTCACAGAATAAAGCTGCGCTGGCCTCAGCAGTCGGCGAGGTGCCGAACACCGACGCCAAGCTCTATGTCCACAGCTTCACATCCACCGACCTGGACGACGACTCCGAGACATTCTCGAAGTATCCCAATTCCGGCGAGACATGGTACGTCAAAGTCCGCTCCTTCTGCACCAAGGACGGCAAGGCAACATCCACCCGCTACGGCAACTACAGCGATATCAAAAGCATCACAATAAAATAAACGCACATCACAGAGCTGCCCCTCTATCTTTGAGGGGCAGCTTTTTGTCAAATTTTAATAGAATTTTCAAAAATCTCTTTACAAATATGTAATTTTGTGTTATAATATAGACGTAAAATTGCTCCGGGCGGAGCTGAACTTATTAAATCCATTTTTAAAAGGAGGAAAAAGTATATGAATGTCAGAAGTTTTCCGATCAAGCTGGCGGCAGCGCTGCTCCTTATGTTCGTCTGCCTGCTTGCTATGGGAGGTATCAAAGCCTCGGCTGCATCGGGTATCCAGCGAGTCAGCCTTGAGTTCGATGAGCCCACTGACGGCCAGACAGTCGATTTTACCCCAACGATCACAGAGGGTACGGGCTTTACTGTGACCTCGTCGGCTTCCGAGACCTACAACTATTACGACGTCGACAACGAGCGCACTTTCCCTCATACGTTTACCAACGGCGTCAGCTGGTACAACATCACCGACAGCAAGAACGAGACCAAAACAAGCAAATACGCTGTCAACCACGAGTATTCGCTGCTTGTTAAGCTCAAGGCAAACAGCGGCTACTACTTTGATGATATGTCGCATTATTTCACTATCAATGGGCATTCGGTAGGTGCGATCTTCGGAAATTACAATTCCTACGGAGCCACGACTATCATTCTCCAGTACACCTTCGAGTATTTCGACTGCGAACAGTTCGATCTCTGGATAGGCGGCGAAAATCCTGTAAGGATCAACGAAAAGAATGCTGCCGATCCCCTTGGCAACGGGATATTCTCTTACGACTACAAGAACAGGATCCTCCACCTCAAGGGCGGTATCTTCAGCGGCGACGATAATTTCGGCATCAAGAGCGAGATAACCGATCTTATCATAAGCGTTGACGAGCAGACCACACTTAAGAACTGCCACGGTGCGATACTTCTGGATGCCCGCGCAACTATCACAGGCCCCGGCAAGCTTTGGATCTATGACGGCAGAGGCTACGGAATAGGCACCAGCTCTTCGCTGACGATAGCGAACGCCAATCTCGATATTTATATGCCTGAGCCGATCCACGGCGATTACAACACCTACGATGATGAATACTACTCCTCTCTTACAATAGACAATTCCGATATCACAGCAGCAACAGCAGAATACGATTATGCTGCTATCGGCTATTTCGGCAGCGGCATAACCCTTAAAAACTATACGATGTCCACGCCTGCCAACGGACGCGTTGAGCTTTGCTCCGTCCAGGTCTCCGAGGATTATTACGATGGCGATTACCGCATAGTTAAGTCCAACGGCGATGACGCCACAAAGGTCGTTTTGAAGAAGAAGGGCAAGTACATCGGCTACTGCAAGATCACTATACCCTATGCTTCCTATACCTACCGCGGACGCGGCATAGTTCCTACCGTTACCGTTAAGGACGGCTCCACCAAGCTCGTAAAGGGTACAGACTACACTCTGACCTATAAGGACAACATCAATGTGGGCACAGCCACTATAGTCGTAAAGGGCAAGGGCAAGTATGTGAACTCCTTCAACAAGACCTTTAAAGTAAAGGCTCTCGGCCTCACTTCTTCCTATGCGAAGCTCACTATCCCCTACAGCGCTTATACCTACACCGGCAGCCAGATCAAGCCGGCAGTCAAGCTTGCATTCAGCAGCGACGGCACAGTCATCAGCACCGATAACTATACCTGTACCTATACCGATAACATCAAGGTCGGCGTTGCCACTATAACCATCAATGGCAAGGGCAAGAATGTTACCGGCACGACCACAAAGACCTTCGTTGTAAAGCCTGCAAAGAACGAGATCACAAGCATAACCACCACAAGCGGTGCTTTCACTATCAAGTGGAAGAAGGGCACAGCAGGCACAGTCGGCTATCAGGTGCTCTACTGCCAGGATAAGTCGGCTCTGTCCTCCGCAACAGGCGAAGTCGCAAATTCCAACGCCAAGAAGTATGTCCACAGCTACACCTCCACCAACCTCAACGATCTTACGGAGAAGTTCTCCAAGTATCCCAGCTCCGGCGAGACATGGTATGTAAAGGTACGTTCCTTCTACACCAAGGACGGCAAGACAACTTCCACACGTTACGGCAACTACAGCGATATCAAGAGCATCAAGGTAAAGTAAAAAACAAAAACCAAAAACCAAGGCTGTCCTCCGAAGCAGGAGGGCAGCCTTTTTGTGTCTGTATTTATTTTTCAGCGCCTTGCAGTGTTGGGTTCCGGAGCCTTGCTCTTTGTGTTGTTCATTCTCAGGAGAATTGTCTCCGTGTTTCTGATGATGAAGGTCACTAAGCGCATGAATGTGTCTGCCATGATGCCGAAGTTTATGCACAGCAGCAGGCTCTTTGTGGAGAGTGCCGTCGTGCCGAATACCCAGCCCAGCAGCCTGAAGGCCACAGCCAGTCCCGATGTACAAAGCATGATTATGGCTATCTTGTAGCTTGAAAGGGGCTTGCTGATGAACCTCAGCACCATTATCCCGACGACTGACAGCAGTATGGTGGATGCTGTGTTTATCTCGCCTTGGGAGACCTCGAAGATCTGTCCGAAGACCACCATTGCCACCACGACGAAGACATCGGTGATGGCACCGGGAAGAGCTTTCAGGATTATGTTCTTCATGAAGTGCCCGCGGATAAGGAAATGGTCGGGCACCTGCGAGAGCAGGAATGCGGGTATGCCTATGGTGAAGAGGCTTATGAGAGTTATCTGCGAAGGCGTCAGAGGATATACAACGCCGAACACCAGCGTGAGTATGGAAAGGATCACCGAGAATATGTTCTTTACAAGGAACAGGCTTCCCGAGCGTTCCATGTTGTTTACCACCTGTCTGCCCTCCATGACGACTTCCGTCATGTGGGAGAAGTCCGAATCCAGGAGTACCAGCTGAGCTGCCTGTACTGCGGCATCGCTTCCCGAAGCCATAGCCACCGAGCAGTCAGCGTCTTTGAGAGCCGGGATGTCGTTGACGCCGTCGCCGGTCATGGCAACGACCTTGTCCTGCTGCTGTAAAGCCTTGACGAACTTCCGCTTCTGGTCCGGCGTTACTCGTCCGAAAACGGTGTAGTTCCTCATCGCGCTGTAGATCGCTTCTTCCGTCGTCAGCG
>CAMVOF010000080.1:0-10038 GCA_947169055.1 uncultured Clostridia bacterium | reverse complement strand
GTTGCTGCCCTTTGCGGTAACGGTTATGTATGCAGTACCCACATTGGTGTTGTTGGAGAAGGATACATCGTAGTCATCGGTCGTCAGCTTGACTCCTGCATATTTTACCGTTACAGAGGGCTTTATGCCTCTGCCGCGGTAGGTGTAGGAAGCATAGGGGATAGTGACTTTGAGGTCTGCGCTTGTGAAATCAGCCTTCTTTATCGTGAAGGTCTTTACAGCGCAGCCGGTGATGTCGTTCAGGCCGATGATGCAGACCGTAGCCGTGCCTGCGTTTACGTTGTCATAATACTCAACGTCGAAATCAACGCCTTTTTCCAGCTTCGTTGTACCGAACTTCACCGTGACTCCGGGAGCCGCAGCCGTGGAGTTGTAAACAAAGCCGGAGGCGGAAAGGGTTATCTTGCATTCGCTGAGGTTTATGATATTTGCCTCAACGAAATCTATACCCGATCTCTCGGCATAGCTTTCGGCTTCTGTTTCGGCAACGCCGTAGATCGTGAAGCCTTCCTGGGGAACGTAGCCGGAAACATCGACCCAGTCTTCCAGCTCTTCGTCGTAGTAATAATCATACGTCCATTCGTCGGTGAAGCCAAAGGCATATTCTCCGATAGATGTGACGCTCTTTGAAATTCGGATGCCGGTTAGTGACGGACAGTTTTGGAATGCGCTTTCGCCTATCACGCTCACGCTGCCGAGGTTCACCGATTCAAGAGCGGTACAGCCCGTGAAAGCATGATCGGAGATCGTTGCAACGCCGTTGAAGATGCGCAGGGTCTTAAGATTTCCGCATTCAGAAAAAGCATAGCTGCCGACAGTCTTGACGGAGCCGGGGATAGTCACCGACGAGAAGTTCTTTGAACAGAAAGCGTATTCGCCGATAGAAGTTACCTTGTAGCCGTCGAGGGTCTTGGGGACGGTCAGGGCATCGACAGTCCCGTAATCGTAAAAATAGGTGATCTCCGCAGTACCGTCGGCAAGGAGCTCGTACTCATACTCGGCGCCGGTGGCGGTATCGACGGTGTAGTAAACTCCGACGGGCTGATCCTGCGTGGAATAGGCATCGGCCTGAGGCAGAGGCGCGACGGCTGCGGCCAAAGCAGCAGCAACAGAAACGAGAGCTGCCGCGAGAAATCTTTTCATAAATATCATCCTCCCAAAAACTAACAGGACAAAATTTTGTACACATAAACAATATAGCACAATTAAATATATTTGTCAAGTATGCACAAAGGAAAACTGAGGGCGGCGTTAAAAAGGTCTTCGATCTAATAGGCGGACATCCGTGGAGCAAAGGCAGAGCTTACTGCCGGCAGCAAGCTCGTCAACACCCAGTTCCTGGAATCGGTGCCGGAAGCTTCCGAGCAGAAGAAGATCATTCGCCGTCTGCTCACTATGTCCAGGGGCTACACCGCTTCTTCGCCTCTCAGGGTAGGCTTTGTATATGATGCGGATATCGAGGAATCCCGCTGGATAGACAGCCACGAGGCAGGCAGGCTCTATATCGACGAGATGACTGCCGACAACGTGGTCACAGAAGCCTACACCGGAAACGAAAACAACGTGCGGGAGATGATAGACAAAGCCGTAAAGGACGGATGCGGTATCATATTCACCGTGTCGCCTTCGATGATGAACGAGGCAGTCAAAGCAGCTGTGCAGTACCCCAACGTTAAGATACTCAACTGCTCCTTCGGCAGCCCTGCCGCGACGGTAAGATGCTACTACGGAAAGCTGTATGAAGCGGCGTTCCTCATGGGCATACTTGCGGCGGACAAGCTGCTTGCGGAATACGGGGGTGCAGGATCCGGCGAACGCAGGATAGGCTATCTTGTCAGAAACAGAGACGCATCCTGCATACGCGATCTCAACGCCTTTGCAATAGGCGTTTCGATGATCGACCCCAAGTGCCGCATATCCCTCAAGGATCTTGCACCCGGAGCTCCCGAAGCCTACCGCTCGGAATGGCAGAAGGAGGGAGTAAAACTCTACGCCGACTTCGACTGCTCGGACAAATCGGGAACATCCACCCGCGCAGGGCTTTTCTATATGGACGGCGGAAAGGACATTTATCTCGGCAAGCCCTTCTTCAACTGGGGCAAGTATTACGTGCAGATCGTGCAGTCTGTGATCTAGGGATTATGGGACGTAGGCGAAAAGCTGAAATACTCCAACGCCGCAAGCTACTGGTTCGGACTTTCCACAGGCGTAGTCGATACATTCACCCCGGAGCTGCCCTATCAGACGAACAAGCTGCTTTCCTTCATCAAAAACGCAATGGTCAACAGCGGCCTCGATCCCTTCTCGGGAGAGCTGCGTTCGGGTGACGGAAAGCGGATACAGCAGAACACTGTCCGGGGATCGAAGATCTCGGCGGAGCAGGAAAAGATGAACATGAACGACATAGCCTCAATGGACTGGCTGAACGAAAACATCGACGGAGAGCTTTGATATCGCCTTAAAGTCCGGCGCAGGCTGAAAAAGGATCGGGATACAAAGGAGGAAACGTAAATGAGGATACTCATCATAGCCGACGATGAATCAAAGTCGCTTTGGGATCATTACACCCCCGAAAAGCTGGAAGGGATAGACCTCATCATCTCCTGCGGCGATCTTAAAGCCGAGTATCTCGAATTCCTTGTGACCATGTGCCATGCTCCCCTGCTTTACGTTCCCGGCAATCACGACAGCCGGTATGTCAAGCATCCCCCCGAGGGCTGCGAGGACATCGACGGTAAGATATTCACTTTTAAAGGTGTGAGGTTCTTCGGCCTCGGCGGCTCGATGAAATACGGAAAAGAGCCCTTTATGTACACCGAAAAGGAAATGCGGAAAAGGATATGGCACAGCAAGTTCAGGATATTCAACAATTCGGGCTTCGATGTGCTTGTCACCCACTCGCCTGCACGGGGCTACGGAGATATGGACGATCTGCCCCACAGAGGCTTCGAGTGCTTCAACGAACTGCTGGAGCGCTGCCGTCCGAAGTATCTTCTCCACGGCCATGTACACGCCACCTACGGCAAACGTTTCAGGCGAGTCCTCGATCACCCCAGCGGTGCCAAGATAATCAACGGATACGAGAGATACATCCTTGAGCTCGACGAAAACGAAAAGGCCGATCTCACCAAACGGGATATCGTCGTAAGGCTCATAGGGGCGTTTATGTAAGCGATGAAAAACGGGCAATACCCTTTGCACGATCTGCCGGGTATCGCCCTGTTTTTTTGTGTGAAAATATCATAAAATACTCCTATATTTCTGCTGCATTTTCAAGGGCAACACCGCACAACCCCTGTGCGTCAGATGCGACGTCCATTTTTTTGTCAGATTGCCTAAATTCGACGCAGGAAGGCTGGCGCCTTTCAAGGAGAATTTGGGAAATATGACGGAAAAATGGCAAGCAGATGACGTGCAGAGGCGTTAGCCGCGGGTTGTGCGGTGTTGCCCAAGTGTACTGTCAGATATTTTTGATTGTCGCATTTGACGAACTTTTCTCTCTCACTCCCCTTTTTGGTCCGTGATACTGCGCCGCCCGAGGTTTTTTGTCTGAAAAAACGGACTGACAGCACGTGTTCACAAAAAATTTAAAAATTACAAATAAGTAACAGTTTTCGGCGCTTGTGTAATCTTTTTTAATCGCAGAGCCTGGATTTCAGCCCTGATTTAATAGTTTGTTAACACATATCGGGGCAAAATGTGTTACAATTTGTAATAACTTCGGAACTGGTTTTGCCCTTTTTTATCACGAAAAAGTTTTTTTGAACAATTTTACTATAAACCTCTTGCAAAATCAATCGTTTTTTGGTATAATAACTTTTGTAAAGACTTTTTCGACCAGTCTGAATTTTTGCAAGTAGAGGGGAAAACTTATGTCAAACAGATTATTCCAAAGCGTTGTTCATCAGATGAGAGATACTATCGACTGCACGATAGGCGTTATCGACGAGGCTGCAACCATCATCGCCTGCTCTGAGCTCGCTCAGGTGGGCACTACTAATGAGTTCGTTTCGTTCGACCTCAGCGATTCTCACGACATATTTGTCAGAGACGGCTATACCTACAAGCCCTTCGGCGCTCACATGAAGCCCGATTATGCCGTTTTCGTTGAGGGTACAGACGAAGTTGCCGCAAAGTATGCAAGCATCCTCGCTATCACCCTTTCCAGCATCAAGCAGTATTATGATGAGAAATACGACAGGAACAACTTTATAAAGAACGTAGTCCTGGACAACGTTCTGCCCGGCGATATACACGTTAAGGCAAGAGAGCTGCACTTCAGTTCCGACACCTCCCGTGTTGCCCTTCTGATAAGAATAATCGCTTCCAACGATGTTTCGGCTTTCGATGTTATCCAGAACCTCTTCCCTGACAAGAACAAGGATTTCGTTTTCAACATCACCGAGTCCGATATCGTACTTATAAAGGAAGTGGCTCCCGGAATAGAGCCCAAGGATCTTGAGAAGCTTGCAAGATCTGTTTCCGACACTTTGAGCGGCGAGTTCTATACAAGAGTGAACGTGGGCATCGGTACCGTCGTTGAAGGCGTAAGAGACCTTGCCCGTTCCTTCAAGGAAGCTCAGATCGCTCTTGAAGTCGGAAAAGTATTCGATACCGATAAGGTCATCTGCTCTTATGACAACCTGGGTATCGCAAGGCTGATCTATCACCTTCCGACCACCCTTTGCGAAACATTCCTGAAAGAAGTTTTCAAGAAAGGCTCCATCGAGTCCCTCGACCACGAGACCCTCTTCACGATACAGAAATTCTTCGAGAACAACCTGAACGTTTCCGAGACCTCGAGAAAGCTTTTCGTTCACAGAAACACCCTGGTTTACAGGCTTGAAAAGATCAAGAAGCTCACCGGGCTCGATCTGAGAGAGTTCGATCACGCTATCATCTTCAAAATAGCTCTTATGGTCAAGAAATATCTGACAGCCAACCCGGTCAAGTTCTGATCATCCGAACAGACGAATACAGCGGTCGGGTCAAAAGCCCGACCTGCATTTTTTTGCGCACAAAACGCATCAGCATCAGTTTCTATTTTCTAAGGCGGTGTTTTTTCTTGGTAGAATTCAAGGATGTGTCTGTCACATACTCCAGCGGAGTTGACGCACTCAACAAGATAAATCTGAAAATAAACGACGGCGACTTTGCCTTTGTTGTCGGACCCTCCGGCGCAGGCAAATCGACGCTGATAAAGCTCATACTCAAAGAGATCGACGCCACAAGCGGCGTTGTTATGGTCAACGGCTTCAACCTCAAGAAGCTCAGACGCGGAAAAGTACCTGCTCTGCGCAGGACTATCGGCGTTGTTTTCCAGGATTTCAGACTGATACCGACAATGACTGTCTATGAGAACGTGGCATTCGTGCTTCGGGTCATAGATGCTCCGGCAAAATACATCCGCAGCAGAGTGCCCTATGTTATCAATCTTGTCGGGCTTTCCAAAAAAGCAAAGAATTACCCCAACGAGCTTTCCGGCGGTGAGCAGCAGAGAGTCGCTCTTGCAAGAGCACTTGTCAACGACCCTCAGCTGATAATCGCGGACGAGCCTACGGGAAATATCGACCCTGCACTTTCCTACGAGATCGTGGGACTGCTGAAGGGCATAAACGAGTGCGGCACCACGATACTCATGGTGACCCACGAACATGATCTTGTGCGCTATTTCGGCGGAAGGATCATAAATATCAACAGCGGCAATATCGCCTTTGATGAAGTTGTAGGAGGCACAAATGAAGATCAGTAGTGCGAGGTACCTAATTCATCAGGGATTCAAGGGAATTTGGAGAAACAGGATGATGAGCTTTGCATCGTTCTGTATAATGCTCGTTTCGCTGCTCATGGTGGGCGTTTCGGTGCTTATGGCGCTGAACCTCAACCGCATAATCAGCGGCATCGAAAACAAGAGCGAGGCTGTCGTTCAGATAAAGGACGGCATCACGGAAGAAGAAAGAAACGAACTGCAGGAGCAGATAGAGTCCATATCCAATGTACATACCGTCGAGCTTTACTCGAAGGAAGAAGCATGGGAGAATATGGTCAAGGATATGTCCAAGGAAGAGCAGGACCTTTTCCGCTATGCCGACGACAATCCCCTGCCCGATACATTCAAGATAACAGTTATAGACATTCAGAGGATGAGCGAGACCACGACCCTCATCGAAACTCTGAAAAACGTTGAATCGACTCAGAGCCCCACAAAGCTGACAGACGTGCTCATCAGCATAAGAAGGCTGCTGGTGGTACTCTCCGGAGCTATCGTTATAGCTCTGATAATCGTCTGCCTGACGATCATCTCCAACACGACGAGAGCAAGCGTTTTTGCCCGCCGCAAGGAGATAAACATAATGAAATATGTCGGCGCAAAGAACAGCTTCATCAGGATACCGTTCTTTATCGAAGGCATGATAGTCGGCATTCTTGCCGCAGGAGGAGCGCTCCTGCTGACCAAGTTCGCTTATGCCGGCGTGTATAACATCTTCAGCGACGACTTTACGCTTTGGACCGTCCTCGGCGTAAGCAACCTCTATCCCTTCAGCGAGCTGTTCACAAGAGTTGCTATCTGCTATTTTGCAGCAGGAGCTCTTATCGGAGCGCTGGGCACTTCCTTCAGCACCGGCAGACACCTTAAGGTGTGATATTCGGCCGGGAAGGATCTCCGACAACAAAAAGATAATCAAAACTTGTGTAAAAATACTGCGGACAGGCTAAGAAAAAAACAGAAGCCCGACGCATCGACCTACGGAGGATCATCATGAACACTAAAGGTCTGTTCAAGCGCTGTGTCGCTTGTGCAACGGCACTTGCTGCCGCATTCACGATCTTTTC
This sequence comes from uncultured Clostridia bacterium, assembly GCA_947169055.1. GTDB lineage: Bacteria > Bacillota > Clostridia > Oscillospirales > Ruminococcaceae > FB2012. Next base: position 3,204 of record CAMVOF010000080.1, on the reverse strand, counting down.
GGGAGCTAACAATGTTCTGCTGTCGGCGGATAAAGCCCTTGCTTCCGACCTGACCGAAAGAGAAAAGGAACTCAACGAGCAGGCAGACGAAAATGCTGCCGCCATCGATGAGGCTCAGGATGCTCTGGAAGAACTGGAACAGAAGCAGGCCGAGCTGGACGAGCAGATCGAGAGCACCGAGGGCGATATCGCTCTCGAAGAAGAAAATCAGGCCGCTATCTCCGAGCAGATAGAGACCGTTGAGGCTACCATCGAGACTCTTGAGGAATCCATTTCGGCTATGAGCGCCGAGATAATGGAGCTGGAAAAGAGCATCGCCGACAAGGAAGCCGAGATCGAAGAGAAAAAGCAGGAGATCACCAAGGGAGTCGAGGACTTCAAGCAGCGTCTCAGAGCTATGTACATAGCAGGCAGCGAATCCTATTCCGACATTCTTGTTGGAGCTACGGATTTCTACGATATGCTCATGAAGCTGGAGCTCGTTAAGCGCGTTGCGGATCACGACTCAAAGATGATAGACGATCTTATCGAGAAGAAAGAATCTCTCGAAGCCGACGAGGCTGCTCTTGAGGAAAAGAAGTCAGAGCTTGAAGCAAACAAGGCAGACCTTCTTGAACAGCAGGAGAAGCACGAGGCTCAGCGCGACAAGCTGGACAAGCTCTATGCAAAGAGCCAGGCTATGATAAACCAGCTGGAGGAAGACAAGGCCGCCTTCATTGCCGCTCAGGAAGAAAGAAAGGCCGAACAGGAAGCCTTTGAAGCCGATCTGCAGCAGCTGTTTGAAGAGCAGGAGGCTATAAAGGAAGCCCAGGAAGAAGAGCAGAAGCGTAAGGAAGAAGAGGAACGCAAGCGCAAAGAGGAAGAAGAGCGCAAGCGTAAGGAAGAAGAAGCTCGCAGAGCTGCACTTCTTGCCGAGCAGCAGAGGCTCAAGGAAGAGCAGGAAAAGAAGCAGCGCGAGCAGCAGCAACAGCAGCAGGATCAGAATAAAGATCAGGATCAGCCTGTTGTCAAGCCCACTGTTCCCGATATATCCAACGACGATGACGACGATTCGGGCAGCAGCTCGGGCGGTAGCTCCTCCGGCGGAAACGTAAGCAACGATCCCTACGGCTATAAAGATAAGTCCATGTTCACATGGCCCTGCCCCGGCTTCTATCATATCTCCTACGGCGTAGGCTGGAGATGGGGCTCTTACCACCAGGGTATCGATATCTATTCCTCGAACATCAGAGGCGCAAACATCTGCGCAGCTGCCGACGGTAAAGTTATCAGAGTAGTCAACGGCTGTACTCACGACTACGGCAAGACCTGGAGCTGCGGCTGCGGCGGAGGATACGGAAACTACTGCATCATCGACCACGGCGGCGGATACTGGACCCTTTACGGACATTCCGAGGGCATAACAGTTACTGTCGGACAGGAAGTAAAGCAGGGCGACGTGCTCGGTACCGTAGGTTCCACAGGCCACTCCACAGGTCCTCACCTGCACTTTGAGGTCAGGATCAACGGCGTTGCACAGGATCCTCAGAAGTACGTATAATTATATGAAATCAACAATATCCCGGACTGACACGGATCAGCTCCGGGATATTTATGTGGGAATGCAGATTTTGCGCATTTCCGCTTGACTTTAATGCAATAGTATGGTAAAATAAGCAGGTAAAATCTTGAACGAAACAGGAGATAGCATGAGAAAGGAAATCAGGAAGAAAATTCTTTGCTGCATCTGTGCGGCAAGCATCATCCTCGCAGCGTCCGGCTGCGGAAAGGAAGTCAAGCGCTCGCAGACATCAAGCGAGATAGTTACCGGAAGGACATCGTCACAGCCCGATGCTTCGGAGGCGGAGAGCCAAACCGGAACTGACGCTTCCGGGACCGATACAGATACCGAGACTGAGACAGGCACCGATACCGGCACCGAAACTGACACCGATACCGATACCACGACTACGACCACCGCCCCGGAAGATACCACCACAACAACGACTACAACAACGGTCAGACCCGATCCCGTGCCGGTGGATAATTCCATAGTCTCCTCCACCTATGTATGGTTCTCGGAGCTCCATGAAGTCACCGACAACGAAAGGCTCCGCGACTGCGTCAAGAGGCTGGACGAGTACATAACCAAGTTCGGTGCAAAGCTCGGCTTCTCTTACGAGAACATGGAAACGGGCATAATCATCAGCTACAACGCCACAGGCCAGTTCTGGACCTGCAGCACCATCAAGGCTCCTTATGTCAAGTCCATACTTGCACAGGACAACATCGACCTTGACGAGATGATAACCATTGGCTCCGTATGGCTGGGAGCTGCTCCCGAAGAGGGTCATATCACCGCAGCAGACCAGGGCAAGCAGTTCTCGGTAAAGAAGCTGATCGAGAACACCATAATGCTCAGCGACAACACGGCATACAACAATCTTGTTGACCGCTACGGCAGAGAGGTATTCAACAACAGCATGAACAGCATAGGGGCAAGCTACTATCTCTATTCGCCCTATATCTTCACAAAGACCACCGCAGACAATATGCGCCGTTCTTACAAGGACATCTATCAGTTCGCGGAAGAGAACGAGAAGGGCAAGTGGCTCGTTGAGCTTATGACCAAGTCTGTTTTCAACGAGCAGATAGGCGCAGCACTGGGCAGCAAGTATCCCGTTGCGCAGAAATACGGCACGGATAACGAAACAGTCTCCTACAGCGACTGCGCTATCTGCTATGCCCCCAGCCCCTTCGTTCTGTGCATCTACACAACTCAGAAGCCAGAGACCGAAGAAGCTAACGCTATGTTCAAGGACTTGGCGCTGATCTTCGACGAGCTCAACGAAATAATAGTCAGCTGACAAAAACAGAAAGGAATGATATTTATGGCAGATCTCAAAGCTTATTCGGTGCACATGGGAAAAGCAAAATGCGCTGTTGACCTTGGCGACGGAAGCGAAAGAGGCGAGTATGTAGATCAGGATTACATACTGCACAAGCTCGGCAGACCTCACAGAAGCATCTCGCTCATGTATTGCTACTACCCTCTCGACGAACAGTTCCCCGGAAGGATCTCCGAAGTAATGAAGGATGCCGAAGTATCGTTCCAGTGGGATTATCCTTATGATGATTACTTCCCCTACAGAGGCGGTCTGAACGGCAGCACAGACGGCGAGCCTTTCACCTGCATGAGAGACATCAGGCGCCACGGACAGGATG
>CAMVOF010000079.1:0-10094 GCA_947169055.1 uncultured Clostridia bacterium | reverse complement strand
CGAGATCACCGGCTCGGACAACAACGAGACCGAGACCCTCGATGCCGTAAGGAAAATGGGAATAAAGGTCATGCTGGGTCAGAGAGCCGAGAATATCGAAGGCGCAGAGCTCATAGTCTATACTGCGGCTATAATGAGCGATAACCCCGAGCTCATCGCGGCAAAGGCAAGCGGAGCATATCTCTGTGAAAGAGCCGAGATGCTTGGACTTGTCACAGGCTGGTACGACAACGCTATCTGCGTCTGCGGCACCCACGGCAAGACCACAGCAACTTCCATGCTCACACAGATATTCATTGAAGCCGGCGAGGACATCTCCTGCTTCATCGGCGGAAAGCTGCCTGCTATCGGCGGTTCGGGACGTTCGGGAAGCTCGGATATAATGGTCTGCGAAGCCTGCGAGTTCGAGGACCACTTCCTCAGACTTCACCCCGACGTTGCAGTTATCCTGAACGTTGACGCCGACCACCTGGACTACTTCAAGACCCTCGACAACATCAAGCGTTCCTTTGCGAAGTTCGCAGATATGGCAACGAAAGCCCTCGTTATAAACGGCGACGATGCAAATACCGTGGAGTCCGTTTCCGGCATCGAGAAGAAGACCGTGACCTTCGGCTTCGGCAGAAAGAACGACTACAGCGCTGTGATAACCGGCAGAAAGGGCCTTAGAACGGATTTCCAGCTCTATGTACACGGCGAAAAAGTCTGCGATATGGCGATAAACGTCCCCGGTGACCACAACGTCCTCAATGCCCTTGCGGCAACGGCAGCAGCCGAGCTCTACGGCGTAAGCAGAGAGGATATAGCCAAAGGCCTTGAAAAATTCACAGGCGCTCTCAGGCGTTTCCAGAAGATAGATGAAGTTGCAGGCGTCACCATAGTTGACGACTACGCCCACCACCCGGCAGAGCTGGCCTGCACCCTCAAAGCCGCAAAGCAGCTGGATTTCGGCCGTGTATGGGCAGTTTTCCAGCCCTTCACCTATTCCAGAACGAGCCTGCTCCTGGATGATTTCGTCAGCGCTCTGTCCATAGCGGATATCGCAGTCATAACCGACATCATGGGCAGCCGGGAGAAAAACACCATCGGCATCTACACCGAGGATCTTGCCTCAAAGATCGAGGGGGCGGTATGGTTCGAGACCGACCATGAGCTTGCCGACAAACAGACCGCCGAGCAGAAGGAGTATAACTTCCGCCAGTGCGTCGATCATATCGCCGAAAACTGCCGCGAGGGTGACCTTGTCATAACCCTGGGCTGCGGCGATGCCTACAAAGCCGCGAAAATGCTGGCAAAGAAGCTCCGTGAAAAGGCCTGATGACTGAAAGGACAGGATATGAAGCTTTCCGAAAACGAAAAGAAGGTATTTGAATACATAAAGCAGCGCATCGAGGACGGCTATGCCCCCTCTGTCAGGGAGATATGCGCCGAGTTCGGCTATAAGTCCACCTCCACGGCACACAGGTATATCAACCTCCTGCGGGACAAAGGCCTGCTTGAAAAGGAAGACAACCGCAACAGAGCCATAAGGCTCAATGCCTCGAGAAGCACCCTTGTGCCCCTTGTGGGAACGGTGACGGCAGGCAAGCCCATAACCGCCATAGAAGATATTGCAGGGTATATCAGCTTCGTTCCGAACAAAAACTATTCGGGACAGCTCTTTGCCCTTAAAGTCAGAGGCGACTCCATGATAAATGCTGCTATCCTTGACGGAGACGTGGTGATAGCCGAGCAGATGCCCGTAGTCGCAAACGGGGAGATCGCTGTGTGCCTCGTTGACGGCGACAGCGCAACGGTAAAGAGATTCTATAAAGAGAACGGAGGCTACCGCCTCCAGCCCGAGAACGACACGATGGAGCCGATCTACTCGGACAACGTGGCTATCCTCGGCAAAGTAGTCGCTGTCGTGAGATATATATGAGGCAGCGAAAAAACAGACGGAAAATGTCCGCTCTCTGTAGTGGAGAGGAAATTTTTCGTATCTCTCCGAGCCGCTGCAGGCGGCGGGGAGCAGGCATTATCGCAGGCTAACTGCGGCCGAAAGAAAAAGAACAAGAACAAAAGGAGATAAGTATATGGCTAATTTCTGCGGTTTCTGCGGAGTCAAGCTGGACAGCGGCATGAGGATATGCCCCAACTGCGGAAGGCTGCTGAAAAATCAGACCGCCGCCGCGAACCGTCCGGTGAAGACAGCTGCCCCGGCAGCAAAACAGACCCCTCCGGCAAAAAAACAGCCGAGGGCTGTCCGGGCAAGCGCACCTGTAAAAAAGCAGCCCCCTCGCAAACAGCCTGCAAGACCCCAGCCTAAAAAGCCCGACTATGACGAGGACGAAGAGGAAGAAGAGCCCGGCAGAAGCGCAGTTCTCGTGCTGGTAAAAAGGGCTGTCATAGCCGTAATAATAATCGCGGCGATCTATTTTTCGCTGTTTTTCCTACAGGTGCTGAGAGTTAAGCACACCACCTATGAATTCAATGTGCCTTCAAGCTGGATGAGTGCCGAGAATTTCGGCCAGGCCTTCGAGAATTCCACCGAAGACGGCAGCTGGCATTATAACCCCTTCACCTTCCGCGTCCGCTATACGGCAAAGCACAACGGAGACGACATCGAGGTCGTGTTCTCTGCTCTCGGTGATGTCGAGGTCAAGAAAGTGACCGTTGACGGCGAGGAAAAGACCGAAAAAGAAGATATCTCAACTACGCTTATGGGCTTGTTCATCTGACAAAAAGGGAGGATCGCTTATGCATTTTCTGAAAAAAGCGGCTAAGCTGCTGTTTTCCCAGAAAACAACGATCATTCTGCTGCTCCTGCTGCAGATACTCTTTTTTGCGCTCACGATACTGAGGCTCATCGAATACTCGCCCTGGATCTACTACCTTTTCTATGTCCTTGGGTTAGTGCTTGCCATCGCCATCCTCAATAAGGACGAGAACCCTGCCTACAAGCTGGCGTGGATAATCCCCCTGCTGGCGATACCCCTCTTTGCGACGGTGGCTTATATCATCCTGAACAACCAGTACGGCACAAGAAGAGTAAGAGCGGCACACCTGAAAAAATGCGCCGAGACAAGGGAGTATCTCAAGACCGACGAAAAAGTCATGTCAGAGCTTGCCGAGGAAAACAGGGGAGTACACCGCCTTGCATCCTACCTTGACGAACACGGCGGATACCCTGCCTGCGCAGATACGGAGGTCAGATATTTTCCCAACGGCGAAAGCAAATACCCCGCTCTCCTGCGCGAGCTCAAGGCCGCGGAGAAGTTCATCTTCATGGAGTATTTCATCATCGCCGAGGGCGAGATGTGGAGCAGCATCGAGAATATCCTGCTGGAAAAAGCAGCTCAGGGCGTGGATGTCCGTCTTATCTACGACGGCATGGCTTCCCAGTCCCTTCTGCCTTACAGATACGACAAGCGCCTGAGAGACAAGGGCATACGCTGCCATGTATATAACCCTTTCCGCCCCATGCTCTCGTCGATACAGAACAACCGCGATCACCGGAAGATCTGCGTTATCGACGGCAATGTCGCCTTTAACGGAGGCATCAATTTCTCGGACGAATATATAAATCTCAAAAAGCGCTTCGGCTACTGGAAGGACTCGGCAGTAATGCTGAAAGGCCCTGCTGTCTGGAACTTCACTATGATACTGGACAGCGAGCCCGACGACTACAGCCTTTACCGTCCGACCCTGCCGGCGAAAAAGCCTTCGGGCTACGTCATCCCCTACGGCGATTCCCCCCTTGACGAGGAAAACGTGGGCGAGTTCGTCTATCTGGATATCATCTACGGTTCGAGGGATTATGTCTATATAACCTCGCCCTATCTCATCCCTAATAACGAGCTCGTCACAGCTATGGAATATGCCGCAAAGAGCGGAGTCAAGGTGAAGATAATAACCCCCGGAGTGCCGGACAAATGGTACTGCCGCTCTATCGCCTGGGACTACTACTATGACCTGATAAAGCTGGGCGTGGAGATATACGAATTCAAGGGCTTTGTCCACGCAAAGAACTTCGTCTCCGACGACAATACTGCCGTTGTGGGCACAATAAACCTGGACTACCGCAGCCTCTATCTGCATTTCGAGTGCGCGACTTATATGTACAAAACAGCTTGCGTCAAGGATATCAAAAAAGACTTTGAGGAGACCCTTACCAAGTGCAGAAGGATAACCCTCGAGGACTGCGAGGCCCGCTCAGTCTTCAAGAAAATGACTTCCGCCGTACTCAGAGTTTTTGCACCGCTGTTATAAAGGCAATACCGCACAGCCCCTGTGCGTCAGATGCGCCGTCCGAGTTTTCGTCAGATTGCCTAAATTCGACCGCAGCAAGGCTTTGTGCCTTTCAAGGGAGAATTTGGGTGATATGACGGAAAGTCGGCAAGCAGATGGCGTGCAGGGGTTGTGCGGTATTGCCTTAAAAAGACCCGAGACAGTTCGCTTTGAACTGCTTCGGGTCTTTGTGTTGTGTTTTATCAGAACATCCTTATCTTGCTCTCCACGGAAGCCTTCTCCGAAAGCTCTGCAAGCTTTTCGTCAAGGACGGATTCGGTGTAAGCCGGGGTGATGAAGGCCAGCTCGTTAGCGGGACGACCGCTGCGGTCAAGATATACAGCCTCGCCGATAAGCTCGTCTATAAAAGGCTTGAGAAGCTCTGCGCTTTCTGCCTTTATGCGGACGTACATCGCTGTCTTCTGGGTCTTGTAGGGAACAACATAGCCGTCGTCTGTGCAGTCTTCCCAGCTGAGCATTATCACTCTGCCGGGGTGCTTCAGGCAGTCGATGATGTCTCCCACAACAGCCGAAGCAGTAGGCAGCTTGCCTGCACCTCTGCCGTAGAAAAGCACGTCTCCGACGCCGTCTCCGGTAACGGAGATAGCATTATATACATCGTCAACAGAGGAGAGAAGATTGTCTCTCGGAACCAGCCTCGGGCAGACGATAGCCGTAACTTTGCCGTCGTCAACAGGCTTTGCCGTGCCGATGAGCTTTATGCTGCATCCGTAGTTCGATGCGTATTCAACGTCCTCGAGGGTGATGCGGGAAATGCCGGAGCAGTGAACGTGCTCGGGATAGATATGCTTGCCGTAAGCCAGGGAGCCTAAAATGCAGATCTTTCTGCAGGCATCGTGTCCTTCAACGTCAGCCGTGGGGTCAGCCTCGGCATAACCCAGCTCCTGCGCCATTTTCAGCGCTGTGTCAAAGGTCATCTGATCCTGTATCATCTTTGTGAGGATGAAGTTCGTCGTTCCGTTGAGGATGCCGGAGATGCTCTGTATGTCGTTTCCGGCAAGGCACTTGTTCAGCGGTCTGATTATGGGGATACCGCCGCCGACGCTTGCCTCAAACAGATAGTTGCAGCTGTGCTCGGCTGCGATGGCAAGCAGCTCTGCACCGTGCTTTGCGACCAGCTCTTTGTTCGAGGTGACAACGCTCTTTCCGCGTGAAAGCAGCTTCTTTGTGTATTCATAGGCAAAGGTGGCGCCGCCGACTACCTCGGCAACTACCTCTATCTCGTCGTCGTTGAGGATAACGTTGAAGTCCTTCACCATCCTGTCCTCATAGGGATCTCCCGGAAAGTCGCGCAGATCGCAGATATACTTGATATCGCAATCCCTGCCGATCTTCTTGCAGATCGACTTTCTGTTCCTCTCGAAGAGCTCGACCGTTCCCGATCCCACAACTCCGTAGCCTATTACCGCAATGTTCTTCATTTTACTTCTTTTCCTTTCTATCCGACCGCCGGCCTTATTCGCCGGAGATTATTTTTACATCAACAACACCGTTGACTCCCGCAAGCTCGTTCCTGAGCAGGGAAGAGCTTCCGTCTTCGCTGTCATATCTCACCGAGACCGTCACAGTCGCAACGGAGTCTATGGGTATGTTCTGGTTTATCGTCAGGATATTAGCCCCCAGCTCGTAGAGCTTCGAGATTATGGACGACAGAACACCCTTTTCGTCCTTCAGCAGGCAGTAGATCGAGATGATCCTGTTGGTGAACTGCTCGTCGTAGCTGAAGACCGAATCCTTGTATTTGTAGTAAGCGCTTCTCGAGATGCCGACAGCCCTGCAAGCCTCGGCAGATGAGAGAGCTTCGCCGTTTGCGCGGAGCTTCTTCGCTTTCAAAACCTTTGTTATTATCTCAGGCAGAACGCTGTCGTTCACGATGACCAGCCTGCCGCCGTTTGCACCCAAAAAGTCCACCTCCCAAAAACAACTGTGTTCGCAACAAATACAACTATAACACAATTCGACTTTTTTGTCAATGAATTTTTTTAAAATTCTCGGTGTAAAAACAGGCTGCAAAGATTAACAAATAATGAATTGCAAATTCTAAGCGACGGCTCAGAAAATTGTTCTTAATATGTTATTGAAATGGTAAAAAATTTGTAGTACCATAAAAACTGTATTTTTATGTGTTTTTATATAATGTATATTACATCAAGTATATTACATCAAAGACTTGATATTTAACAATGATTTACACGCAAAAGCGTCAAGTGCCGAAGGGAGAGACGAGTTAATGGATATTATAGCCGAGATCCTTGAAGTGGATCGTGCTGCGGAGGAAGCTCTTGAAAACGCAAGAGCCGAAAAGCAGGAAATGATCTCCGAAGCCGAGGCCGAGCTCGGAAAGCTCACCGGCGAAGCCGAAAAAGAGCTTGAAGAGTACAAGGCATCGAAGTATAAAGAGCTCGAGGACGAATGCAGCAAAAAGATCGCCGAGATCGACTCGGACTCGCAGAAGGAAAAGCAGGCGCTTGAAAAAGCCTTCGCCGAAAAAAGAAACACCTGGGAAGAAGGTATCTTTTCAAGGATAACGGCAATGCCGTAAGGAGATGATTTTTTGCTTGAGGCTTACTCGACCAATGCGACGGTCGCGAAGATAAGAGCGATCTACGGCTCTATGCTTACAAAAGACGATCTCAGGGAAATGGTTGCCAAAAGAAGCGTTTCGGAGGTCGCCGATTATTTGAAGCGTACCCCCAGATTTTCCGAGGCTCTGCGGGATATCGACCCCAATACGGTCCAGCGGGGATTCCTCGAAAGCGCTCTTTCAAGATATGCCTTCGACAGTTATATAAAGCTGTGCAGCTTCCAGAGGCTGGACGAAAAGCCCTTTTTCAGGTTCTATGTCCACAGCATGGAATGCCAGCAGATGATAAACCTCGTCAATGCCATCTGCAACGGGCTCAGCCGGGAATATGTGGAAGCACTGCCCGGATATCTGCTCAAGCATTCAAGGATAAGATTCCTTGAGCTGGCAAGATGCAAAAGCTTCGACGAGCTGCTGCCGGGACTTCGCGGTTCCCCGTATTACAAGCCCCTGTGTTCGGTAGCCCGGAACGAAGACGGACGACCGGATTTCACAGACGCAGAGTTCAGGATAAGGACTTCCTATTACAGCGACCTTATGGAGAGCGTAAAGGAATCCTTCGGCGGAAACGAACGAACCGAGCTGGAAGCTCTTATCAAGGGCGATATAGATACGATAAACATAATCAATTCCCTGCGCCTGAAAAAATACTTCGGGTATAACGCAGAGGATATAAAGCTTTTGATGCTGCCCTTCACCGGCACAGGCAAAAGACGGATGGAGGATATCTACTCCACCGAAGACGCCGAGCATATGATCGCCAAGATAAAGCAGACAAGGTTCGGCAAATATATAGACGAGGGCGGAGATTCCAACGATATAGAGCGCAGCCTTCGCTATAACAGATACAGACAGATGAGACATACCATCGTAAAATCCACATCGACACCCGTTGTCATGTATTCCTTCATGTATATCTGCGACACCGAGATACGGAATATAATCCGCATCATCGAGGGAGTCAGATACGATGTGGATCCGGCGCTGATATATAAACTTCTCGTGGTCTGAGAAAGGAGCTGTGGAAAATGTCTATTTCAATTGAAAAAATGGAGCTCGTTTCGATAAGGACAAAAACGGAGCTGCTGGACAGCGTGCTGGAAAAATGCTGCGACAGCGGCTGCTTCCAGATGGAGCCTGCCGTCACCGCATCGGTATCTTCCGGAGAGCGTGCACTGCAGCTTATGAACGAGAGGAACCCCTACGATATCCCGGCAAAGGGACTTGCAACTCTTGCCACCGAGCTCGGCATCGAGCTCAAGGAGACCGACTTCACCAAATGCGGCCTCGATTCGGCGGAGGAGTTCACGGTGTTCTGCAACGGCATAGAGCGTTCTCTTGCCGAGGCTTCAAAGCGCAGACAGCAGGCCCTTGCATCGATCTCCGAAAGACGTGGAGCTATCATCCAGATAAACCACCTTACAGGCCTTAACGAGGATTTCAGCAGGATATTCAGCTGCAAGCACGTCCACGTAAAGGTCGGCAAGCTGCCGATAGAGAACCGGGCAAAGCTGGAGTATTACGACGAGGATTTCTTCTTCGTTCCCTTCGAGAACGACAAGAGCTTCTGCTGGGGAATGTATTTCTGCCCCCAGGAGAGCAAGGAGATAGTCGATGACATCTTCCGCTCGATGTATTTCGAGCAGATACATATCCCGGATTACATCACCGGAAATACCAGCGAGGCTATCGAAAGGCTGAACGAGGAGATCAAGGAGAACGAAAAGATCGTCGCGGAAGCCGAGGATGAGCTGGCAAGGTTCACTCAGAAGCACGAGGATGATATCCAGAGAGCTTATTCAAAGCTGAACCGCAAGCGTGCCATAGCCGACTTCCACAGGAAAGTGGGAGTGCTGAGAGGCAACGCCTACATAAAAGGCTTCGTGCCGAAAAAGAAAAAAGAGGATTTTGCCGCGCTCTTTACCGGCGATACGGAAACGGTCCTCACCTTCATGCCGCCTGATACCGAACCCGGCTGCAAACCCCCTACCGTGCTGAGGAACACATGGTTCTCACGTCCGTTCAGGATGCTGGTGGAAATGTACGGTGTGCCGGATTACAACGGTTCAAACCCGACGACGTATGTTGCGATAACATATACCCTCATGTTCGGAATAATGTTCGGAGACCTGGGACAGGGCTTCATCATCTGGCTGCTGGGCCTGCTGGTGGGGAAAAAGTTCCACAAGCAGCTCGGCGGTATGATGACACGCTGCGGCTTCTCCAGCATGATCTTCGGAACGATCTACGGCTCGGTGTTCGGCTTTGAGGAACTGCTCGATCCCGTGTTTGAAAATTTGGGCATTGACTTCCTGCCGCTGAGACCCTTCGAGAATACAACAGTGATACTTCTCTCGGCAGTGGGGCTGGGCATAGTCCTCATACTTGTCTCCATGCTGAAGAACATAATCTCCGGCCTTATGGAACACGACTACGAAAAAGCCGTGTTCGGGCATAACGGCATAGCAGGCTTTTTGTTCTACGGCTCGATAATCGCAGGCGTCGTCTGCACGGTCATGTTCGATGTCGAGATAATGTCGGCACCCTTCGTGCTGCTGCTCATAGTCATCCCGGCGATCTGCATTTTCTGCAAAGTGCCCTTTGCGGCAGCCGTGAAGTATAAGGAACTCAGGCTCTCCGAGGACGGCGAGAAGATGACAGTCGGCGGCTTCATCGTTGAGAACTTCTTCGAGATGTTTGAATACGTTCTGAGCTACGTCTCGAATACCATGTCCTTCCTCAGAGTCGGAGGCTTCGTCCTCTCCCACGCAGGAATGATGCTCGTGGTCAAGACCCTTATGGATATGGCAGGTACCACAGGCAAGCCGATAGTCGTTGTTATCGGAAACGCATTTGTTATGGTGATGGAAGGAATGATCGTCGCCATTCAGATAATAAGACTTGAATTCTACGAGATATTCTCCCGTTTCTATAACGGAGACGGCAAGACCTTCGAGCCGATCAGCGTTGAATTCTCGTCTCAGATAGAATAATTTTTGGAGGTTGTCTTTATGATCATGTTATTTGTTTTACCCCTTATCGCAGTTGTGCTCATGTGTGTGCCCTTTATGATAATGGCAAAGAAGATAAAGCAGGGCAAGAGCCCCAAGCCGGCATTCATCGGAAATCTCTGCACCTTTGCAGGCACCATGCTGGCAGGCATTATCGTTCCCTTCGGCAAGTTCGTTGCTTTCGCAGCAGAAGAAGGCTCCGCTAAGGG
>CAMVOF010000078.1:0-10160 GCA_947169055.1 uncultured Clostridia bacterium | reverse complement strand
ATCGTGTCGTTGTTCGGCGAGACAGCCCGGTAGAGATCGCCTTCGCGGCGGTAGCCGTGCTTCTCGATGAGGGCATCGAGCCCGTCATATACGCGCTTTACACCTGCCTCCATCTCCGCGTCTTTCATGATCGGGGCGGTGTACCACTTGTCCTTGTCGAAGAACTCGGGGACAGCCGTCCAGTTCGCAGGAAGCCAGTCCCAGGCGATACGCTTGCCGCCTTTGCCGTCGTCGATGAGGGTGTCGAACTCCCTTGCCCAGTCCAGGACTTCCGCTGTCCGGCCTGCTTTTTTAAGGGTGTATTCAGCGGTCTTCCGAGCCCTGCCGAGGGGCGACATATAGTAAGCCTTGATGTCCATTGGGGCGATGCGCTTTGCCAAAAGCTTCGCCTCTCTGTGACCCTTTTCGGTGAGGGAATCCGTGGCGTAATCGGGATCGCCGTGCCGTATGATAAGCAGTTTCATTTGCATCGTTCCTTTTGCTGCGATGATATATAATATAAAGATCAATTACATTTGTACAAATATCTGGACGGTTATTCTTTCGGAAACAAGTCCAAAAATCAGGACTTAAACATCCTGTGAACCCCTGAGGATGATCTTCGTCCTGCTGACATCCACCAGGCTTTCGTCAAGGGTCAGGGTGCCGATGCTGTCGGCTGTGATCCTTCCGCCGCTGGGGTTCAGCACGCTGTCGATGCTGCCGATTATGTCGGCATCTACCGTTGAATACTCGAAAGCAAGTGTGGTGTTGATCAACTTGCAGTTTTTAAGCACAAGATCCTCGATATAGCACATCCCCTGCAAACTCTCGATAGTGCAGTTTATCAGTGTCAGACCTTTTGTGTTCCAGCCGAGGTAAGCGCCGGAGATATAGCTGTCCTCCACCCTAATGTTCTCGCAGTTCCAGAAAGCGTCTCTGCCAACGATCTTTGAATTGCGCATCACAACGTTCTTGCAGCCGTCGAAGCTGTACTTGCCGTCGAGATCGAGGCCGTCGATCTCCATGTTCTCGCTGTTCATGGCAAGGTAGTCTCCGCAGGCTTTTATATTATCAAGCTTCACGTTCCTGCAGGCCCAGAGAGTCTCCGGCCCGTTGGTGAAGCTTACGTTTTTCAGCACAACGCCGTCGCAGCGTCTTATGCCTTTTTCACCTTCATAAAGAGTGTCGCTGATGCTCAGGCCGTCCGTGTACCAGAGGGCGGCTCTCGAACCCGGGGCAAAGCGGCTGTCGCGGATACGGACGTTCCTGCTGTACCACAGGGGATATTTCCCTTTGAAAACTGAATTTGCGACCTCAACGTCCGAGCAGTGCTTCAAGGGAGATTCGCCGACATCGAACTCGCAGCCGTCAACAAGGACACCCTTAGCCATAAAAAGAGCTCTCTCATCAAGATATGTTCCGCTGTATCTCTGCACTGTCTCACACCTCCCCCGGTTTTTTTCTGACAAGATCATTATAGCATATATTTTTTGGTTTTTCAATCGTGTCCGGCGAAAAAAAGTATAACGTTTGATCAAAAAAATAGAAAAAATCTCCGATTTCCTTTTTTCGCTGTTGATTTCGCGGCAGGATTCTGTTAGAATAAGATCAGATCGGAAAGCCGCAAGGCAGAGCTGAAAAATAAGGAGGAGAATATAATGAAAATTTTGTTCATCGGTGGAACGGGGACCATCAGCATGGCAATCACAAGGCTGCTTGCCGAAAGAGGAGACGAGCTATATCTGCTCAACCGCGGCAGCAGGAATTCCGAGCTTCCGGCAAATGTAAGGACTATCACAGCCGACATCGGCAATGAGGCTGACACCGCCGCCAAGCTGGAGGGCATGGAGTTCGACTGTGTCGGAGAATTCATCGGCTTTGTGCCGCAGCAGCTCGAACGGGACTACAGGCTTTTCAAGGGCAAGACCAAGCAGTTCATCTATATAAGCTCGGCTTCAGCCTATTTAAAGCCTCCCAAGGGCTACCTCATCACCGAGGAAACACCTCTCGTGAATCCTTACTGGGAGTATTCGAGAAACAAGAAAGCTTGCGAGGACTATCTTATGGAGCGTTACCGCCGGGACGGTTTCCCGGTGACAATAGTACGTCCGAGCCACACCTATGATGAGCGCAGCGTGCCTCTCGGAGTTCACGGCAACGGCGGAAGCTGGCAGGTGGTCAAGCGTATCAAGGAAGGCAAGCAGGTCATTATCCACGGCGACGGCACTTCTCTCTGGACCATAACCCACAACAGCGATTTCGCAAAGGCTTATGTGGGGCTGATAGGAAACGAAAAGGCCATAGGCGAGGCTTTCCACATCACTACAGACGAGAGCCTCAGCTGGAACGAGATATACAAGGCTATCGCAGATGCTCTTGGCACAGAGCTCAAGCCCTATTACGTTTCGTCTCAGATGCTTGCGGATATGAGCAGCTACGATTTCACGGGAAGCCTTATCGGCGACAAGTCCAACTCGGTGATCTTCGACAACTCGAAGGTAAAGTCCCTGATGCCGGATTTCAAGGCCGAGGTCTCCGCAGCGGAGGGTATCCGCAGAACAGTCGAGTACGTGCTGGCTCATCCCGAGTTCCAGAACGAGGACAAGGAATTTGACGAATGGTGCGATAAAGTTATCGCAGCCTGCGAGAAAATGAAGGAGGATTTCTGATGGTTGACGTTAAAGGACGCTGGGCTCTGATAACAGGCGCAGCAAGAGGTATCGGCTACGGTGCTGCGGTGTTTATGGCAAAGCAGGGCTGCAACCTTATCTTACAGGGAAGGACCAAAGAGCATTGCCAAAAGGTGCTCGAGGAAGTAAAGGCTCTCGGCGTTGAGGCCTATGCCGTAGGCGCAGAGTTTTCCGACATTTCTCAGGTGGAGGCTATGCTTGCCGAGATAGATGCTCTGGGGGTCGAGGTCGATATCGTGCTCAACAACGCAGGTATCCAGATCGCTTACAGAACGGAATATCTCGATACCCCTGCCTCGGACTACGAGCAGAGCTTCAAGATCAACACCATAGCACCCATGATGATAACCTACCACTTCCTCGCTAAGATGAAGAAAAAGGGCTTCGGACGCATCGTCAACACCACCAGCGGTATCCGCCTCGAGCCCGAGCAGGCAGGCTATTCCGCCAGCAAGGCAGCCCTCGATAAGGTGACTATGGACCTTGCAAGCAAGTTCAACGGCACAGACGTCTGCATCAACATCACAGACCCGGGCTGGTGCCGCACAGACCTTGGCGGAAGTCATGCCCCCAATGCTCCCGAGAGCTCTCTTCCCGGCGTTGTTGTTGGAGCTTTCATCGACGACAAGAGATCAGGCAGGAATTTTGCGGCAGGCAATTTCCACGGCATGACCCTCGTGGAAGCAGTTTCAAAGGCAGAAAACGAGTTCCCGACATATACGGGTTCGATAGGATTATAAGGATCAAACTATTTAGGGTTATCACCTCTTAGTATCTAAGATCAGCCTTGACGGTGAGCTGTCATCAAGCCCACCCCAACGGCTGCACCGCGACCTCATTCACCAAGTTTCCCACAGAGCTCTTCCGTAGGAAGAGGTTTCCCTCAGAGGGAGGCCGAAATAAGCCTTGCCAAGCGCACGATTGAAACATTGGTGGGTGAATTAAAATAAAAAAGGAGAGATCATATGGAAAACTTTAATTTCTACAGCCCAACGGAATTTGTCTTCGGAAAAGGCAGAGAGAACGAGTGCGGAGAGTACGTCAAAAAATTCGGCGGCACGAAGGTGCTTATCCATTACGGCGGAAAGTCGGCTGTAAAGTCCGGCCTCCTCGACAGGGTAAAGGCTTCTCTCGAAAAGAGCGGAGTGCCTTTCTGCGAGCTCGGCGGTGTACAGCCCAACCCCAGGGATTCCCTCGTCTATAAGGGCATAGAGCTTGCCCGCACAGAGGGCGTTGACTTCATCCTTGCGGTAGGCGGAGGTTCTGTAATCGACTCATCAAAGGCTATCGCTATGGGCGTTCCTTACGACGGCGACTTCTGGGATTTCTACAGCGGAAAGTCTCCCGAAAAGGCTCTGCCTGTCGGCACAGTTCTGACAATCGCCGCAGCAGGCAGCGAGGGTTCGGGCAATTCAGTTATCACAAAAGAAGACGGCCTGCTCAAAAGAGGCACAGGCTCCGACCTTATCCGTCCGAGATTTTCGGTAATGGACCCGGAGCTTACACAGACCCTTCCTGCTTATCAGACAGCCTGCGGAGCTACCGATATAATGGCTCACGTTTTTGAAAGATACTTTACCAACACCAAGGAAGTCGAGATCACCGACCGTCTCTGCGAGGCAGTTCTTATCACAATGGTGAAGGAAGTGCCGAGAGTCATCGCCGATCCCAACAACTACGAAGCAAGAGCAAATATCATGTGGGCAGGAATGGTGGCTCACAATAATATCGTAGGCGTCGGCAGAGAGCAGGACTGGAACAGCCACGGCATCGAGCACGAGCTTTCAGCTCTCTACGACTGCGCACACGGCGCAGGACTTGCAGTTATCATGCCTGCATGGATGGAGTTCGTATATAAGCATGACCTCATGCGCTTCTGCCAGATGGCAACAAGAGTCTTCGGCTGCGCTATGGATTTCGAGGATCCCGAAAGCACGGCTGCAGCAGGCATCAAGGCTTTCAGGAGCTTCCTGCACAGCATCGGTATGCCCATAAACTTCACCGAGCTCGGAGCCAGGGAAGAGGATATCCCAACGCTTGTTGAGAAGTTCGGCCTCGGAGAGAACGGACGCACAGGCGGCTTCGTGAAGCTGTCCTCCAAGGACGTTACCGAGATATACAAAATAGCCGCAAAGGCGACCCTCTGACGGCTTGAAAAAGGAGAATAAAAATGCTTAGATTTGCTGTAATGGGAGCAGGAAGGATATCCAGAGATCTCTGCGGAGGCGCCGCACTTGTCGAAGGGGCAGAGGTAGTTGCCGCATCGGCACAGGATATTGCCCGTGCCGAAGCCTTTGCAAAGGATATGAACATCCCCAAAGCCTACGGCAGCTATGAGGAAATGCTCTCGGACAGCACGGTGGATGCCGTGTATATCGGCAATACCACCAATATGCACTACGACTCCATAAAAATGTGCCTCGAAGCAGGGAAGCATGTCCTCGGCGAAAAGGCCATGGTGGAGACCGAAGCCCGTGCAGCGGAATGTTTTGCCCTCGCAAAAAGCAAGGGGCTTTTCCTCATGGAAGCCATGTGGGCAAGGTTCCTTCCCAAGACCGTAAAAGTCCGTGAGTGGATAAACAGCGGCCGCATCGGCAGGGTAGTTGCCGTTCAGGCGAATATCGGCAACAACGTGGAGAAGGATATGAAGAACCGCTTCTACGACCCGGCTCTCGGCGGCGGAGTGATGTACGACCTGGGCGTCTATGCCATAGACCTTGTGACTTATTTCACAGGGCTTGATATAACCGGCTGGTCTGCCGATGTCATCCGTGCCGAAACAGGCATCGACGAGACGGTAAGCCTGAACCTCGACCTCGGCGGAGTCCCTGCTCACTCCCTCATAACCTTTGCCGCAGCTGTCCCGGAGGACTGTTATATCTACGGCGAGAAGGGCTGCATAAGAGTTCCCCGGATGCACTGGGGAAGCGATGCCCTGCTCCTCGACCCCGGCATGAACGAGATCGAACGCTTCTCACAGCCCGAACGCTACGGCATGAGATTTGAGATCGAGGAAGTGGTCTCCTGCATCAATGCAGGCAGGCTCACAAGCAGCATAGCCTCGCCGGAAATGACCCTGACCTCCAGCCGCATATACGACAGCATCCTCGGCACGAAATAAAGCACTCTTTTTCATAACTTCCTTATAATAAGAAAAGCCTCGGATCGGCCCGGAAGGGTCGGCCTGAGGCTTTTGCTTTTATCTCCAGTACCCGGCGGTAACAGGGAAGTCGAAATAGGTGTCCGGGAAGGGCTCGTCTTTCAGGGTGAAGTGCCACCACTCGAAGCTTATGGGCTTGAAGCCGTATTTCAGCATCACGTTCCGCAGCAGCATCCTGTTTGCGAACTGCTTTTCGGTGACGCCTTTGCAGTCGGGGTGGGAGATCTCGCCGAAGAAATCAAAGGGACCGCCCATATCGAGCTCTGCTCCTGTCTTCATGTCGAAGAGCGTCAGGTCTATAGTGGAGCCTCGGCTGTGGCTCGATCTCGAGGCTATGTAGCCCTTTCTGAATATCTCCTGCTTCTCGATGTCGGGATAGAAATAGGGCTTCATGCGGATGTCGGTGTCCTCTATCCCCCAGAGCACAAAGTGCTTTACCGCTCTTGCAGGCCGATAGGCATCGTAAACTTTCAGGCGGTATCCGCGGACAAGCATCTCGTTGCTGACTTCCTTCAAGGCTCGTGCAGCCTCTTTGGAAATAATGGCGCAGGGCTCTTCGTAGCCGTCGATGCGGTCTCCTATGAAATTGTATGTGGAGTAGTATCTTATCTCCTGAATGACCGACGGGACATAGTCTGCAAGAAGCACAAATCCCGAGGTGTCCAATTCGGCAGGTTTTCTGCGGTCCATAGTCAAAGCTCCTTTTTTTGATATATACTATTATATCATCTTTCCGGGCTAAAGGCTATAGTATCCGGCGAAAAGTTCTCAATTTTGGTAAAACAGAACAAAAAGCAAATGCCGCTTTTGTGTAATGATAATATGAGGTGTTGAAATCCCGGAGCTTTTGTGGTATAATATATCAAAAGAAATATTCGTAAACGAGGAAATGAAAATGGAAGTAATAAACGGTGAATGGATAATGCGAGGACTTTCCCGCCGTGATCCCCACAGGGTAAAGACATATAAGGAGCTTGTTGAACGGATAAAGGAGGCAGGCTTTCTTCCTCTGTTCTCAAATGAAGTTGACGGCCTCTCCGTGGAGGAGCAGGTGGCTGTCAGCTATTGGTGGTCGGGAGACAGGGAGCACGACCCCTGGGAGTGGAGAGAGATAATAGCCTCCGAAAGGGAAGTGGCCTACGGCAAATTCTTCGGAGGGAAAGCAGGCTTCATAAGCCTTGAGTGGCTGCCTGTCTTTGCGAATTACAGACGTCTCGGCTATGATTTCGATTCCCGGTGGGAGGACGGACTTGCCACAAGGCGTGAGAAGCTGGTGATGGACAAGCTCATCGACCGTGACGAGAGCGGCGAACCTGTCTGGAGCGAGAAGCAGATACTCACCACCGACCTCAAAAGGCTCTGCGGCTTCGGCAAAGGCGGAGAAAAGAATTTCCCGGGCATCATCACAGGGCTCATGATGCAGACCTATCTCACAATAGTCGGTTTCCGCAGGCGTGTCAACAAGCGGGGCGAGGAATACGGAATGGCCGTGTCGATAATGCAGCCGCCGGAGGCGGTCTGGGGCTATGACCTCATTTCCTCCTGCTACGGCGAAGAACCCCGGGATTCCTGGCAGAGGATAGCGGATCATGTCAAGGCTCTCTATCCCGGCTCGGACGAGGAAAGCATTATAAAGCTCATCGGCAAAGAGCCAAAAGAGCTGTGAGCCGGACAAATTGATAACAGTCCATAAATTTGTACAGATATTTTTGCTGCAAAAAAGGCAGGACAAGAGGAAAAGCTCTTGCCCTGCCGTTATTTTATCTTAATTCGAGGATATCAAGGAAGCCTGTCATCTCAAAAATATCCTTGATGTCGTCATTGCAGTTTACAATGTACATCGAGCTCTTGCCTGCCGTTGCCTGCTGGAGCGCAAGCAGCACGCGAAGCCCGGCCGAAGAAACATAGGTGAGCTTGTCGAAATTGAGGACGATCTCCGTCATCCCTTCGATGCTCTCCTTTACAGAACGCTCCATCTCGGGAGAAGTATTGCTGTCGAGCCTTCCCTCAAGTGTGACCCAAAGAGAAGTTCCGTTGGTGTTTTTTTCAATGTTGAGCATTATCATATCTCCTTTCAGTTATCAAAGCCGGAAACCCCGGTGTTTACAGATTCTTTTCGAGAGTCAGGACGTTCTGGCCGTTTTTGTATTCGTAAAAGACCTTGTCCATGGTTTTTTTGACCATAAAGATGCCAAGGCCTCCTATTGCACGTTCCTTTGCTGAAAGAGTAACGTCGGGGTCTTTTTTTGCAAGAGGATCATAGGGAACACCCTCGTCGGCAAAGGTGATCTTCGCCCTTGTGGGGTCGTTAACGATCTCGATCGAGATATCAGCCTTCCCTGTCTTGGGAGCATAAGCATAATGCGCAATGTTGACAAAGATCTCCTCAACGGCCAGCTCGATCTGCATTATGGTCTTCATGGGGAACTGTGCCGCTTCAAGCTGTTCCGTAACAAAAGAGATCACCTTGCCCAGATTATCCGTCAAAGCGTCTATTTCAATTTTTTTCATAGATATCTCACCGTCTTTTTGTTGTTTCAGCCGTTTCTCTTCTTGCTTGGCGCAAAGCCGGAAAGGTTTTTCAGACGATCGTAAGAATGCCGGAAAAGCCGGTGATCTCAAAGACCTCCATAACATCTTCGCTGACGTTCTTTATATAAAGAGTGCCGCCCTTCTTGGTCATGGACTTGTGTGCGGAAAGAAGCACTCTGAGTCCGGACGATGAGATATAGACCAGCTGGGAAAGATCGAGGGTCACCTCATCTGCATCTTTGATAATTTCATTCAGCTCGGCCTGGAGCTCGGGAGCGGTGGTGGTATCGATCCTGCCTTCAACGAGAAGGGTTGCGCTGGTGCCGTTTAAGTCTTTTGTTATTTTCATTTCATTACATCCTTTCGGTATGATATGTTATTTCCGTTTTCGGTACGTCAGAGTCTTGAAGGGCATTATCCCAAGCCTCCGCATATACCCTCTATATTATATCATCAATCCGGCTGTTTGTCAATATTCCGCGAAGCAACAAATACAGTGGCCCCGCAAAGCAGCAAACACAGCGCTTTCGGAGGGCTTTTTAGATTGACATAAGGGCGACTTTATGTTATAATATATAATGGCAGAATATGTATGAGAAGTTAGGCAACGATCCAAAAGATCAACACTAAAAAAGGATTAGATGATATGGAAAACAATAAATCTGTAAAGCGCAACAGAAAACTCCTTGTGCAGATCGGTCTTATAACCCTTGTGATGTTTTTGATAGCTATCGCACTGAATCTTTATATAGTCTATATCGGCACCGTCGATGTGTTCCTCGACGCCAAGAGCGATATGCTTGCAGGGGAGCTCAACTATATCGTCAAATCGACCGACGTCGGCGCAAGCAGAGGCTGGTTCTACGATTACTGGCAGAATCATCCCGAAGAGGTCATGAGCTACAACTTCGATAATTACACCCCGAGCGACAAGGGCATAGACATCACTTCCTTCGATGCCAATGAGTGGAGCTACGAGAAGATCGAAGCACTCAGCGAGGACGATAAGCTGCTTGTCGCTGCTCTTTACTACAAGCTGTCGGAGCTCAGCTATTCCTACGAAAAAGACGTGAGCGACTACGACGGCGTTTTCTGTATCGACGTTAACGGCGATAACAGCGGCTATATCTATTTTGCAAACACCAACGACGAAGCCTTCAAGCTGGGCGACAGGTTCGAGTTTGATCTTGACGATCACCCGGCTGTAAAGAAGCTCATCGAAAGCGGAAGCGACAAGCCCGAATTCGAGCAGACGGAGGATTTTCCCCTTTCGGGAAGCCACTATGTGGGCTATTATCCCGTCATCATAGACGGCAAGCTGAGATGCGTCATCGGCGTGTCCTATGACTGGTCGGACTTCAACTCCGGCCTCCAGAACAAGCTCATAGTCATGGCGCTGATCGCTGTGGGCGGTATCGGGCTTATCGGTGCCGTGATGCTCATACTTATCTATCTCAAGGCGATAAAGCCCCTCGGAAAGGTAAAGGACGGCGTCCTTGAATACATGGACACCAAGGACAGCGGCAAGGTAGCCGAGCGTATGTCGGAGATAAAGACCCAGAACGAGGTGGGCCTCCTTGCCCGGAATTTCACCGAGCTCGCAAAGGAGATCGACCGCTACACCAACGAGAACGCAAGGCTGGCAGGAGAACGTGAAAGAGTGGAAGCTGAGCTGGATATGGCAACAAAGATACAGGCCGAGCAGCTCCCCAATATCTTCCCGGCATTCCCTGAAAGATCGGAATTCGATATCTACGCCACCATGACCCCTGCAAAGGAAGTGGGCGGAGATTTCT
>CAMVOF010000077.1:0-10184 GCA_947169055.1 uncultured Clostridia bacterium | reverse complement strand
CGACCACCGAGATCTACACTCTTTCCCTACACGACGCTCTTCCGATCTCGTGAACATCAGCCCGGAATACAGCCCCTACATCGCAAGCATCGCCGTCAAGGGTCTGCGGTCGGAGGTGCTGCTCCATTTCCTCGAGCAGAAGGGCATCTATGTTTCCAGCGGCTCGGCTTGCTCGAAGGGAAAGAAAAGCTCAGTGACGGCTGAGTTCAAGATCCCAGAAGAGCTTCGTGACAGCGTGCTGAGGATAAGCTTCTGCGCCGAGAACACCGAAGCCGAGATCGACGAGCTTATCGCAGCGATAAACGAGGCGAACAGGACCCTTGCGAAGATCAGATAAATGCAAACAAATGTTTTATACCATTATAAATATATAAGAGAAAAAGCTCGGGATGCGGCGAAGTATCCCGGACAAGCTCGGAAAGGACAGAAAAATGAAGGAGCTCGTACTTTGCAAATACGGAGAGATCGCCCTGAAAGGACTGAACAAAAGTACCTTTGAGAGCGTGCTGGTGAAAAACATCAAGCGCAGGCTGCACAGCCTCGGCAAGTTTGAGATAACCCGTTCCCAGTCAACGGTCTATGTC
This sequence comes from uncultured Clostridia bacterium, assembly GCA_947169055.1. Classification (GTDB taxonomy): domain Bacteria; phylum Bacillota; class Clostridia; order Oscillospirales; family Ruminococcaceae; genus FB2012. The sequence goes on along the minus strand of CAMVOF010000077.1, from coordinate 9,600 downwards.
GAGCCGGTGGAAGAGTCGATAGATATGGATGAGGTGATGCTGAGGCTCAGCAAGGTCTTCGGCATCGCAAAGCTGGCAAGGTCGGCAAGGGTCGAGAAGAATATGCAGGCCATAACCGAAGGCACCATGGAATATCTTGACGAAGCCTTCGCCGATGCCAAAACATTCAAGGTCAACGCCAAGCGTGCCGACAAGAAGTTCCCCATGAAGTCCCCGGAGATATGTGCCGAGCTGGGGCACAATATCCTGGAGCGCTACCCCGATATGAAGGTGGATGTGAAAAACCCCGATGTCCTTGTGACCGTGGAGATCAGAGAGAAGTTCGCCTTCGTCAATGCCCTTCGTACTGACGGAGCCGGCGGCATACCCGTGGGCACAGGCGGCAGGGGAATGCTTCTTCTCTCGGGAGGCATCGACTCGCCGGTGGCTGGCTATATGATCGCAAAAAGGGGAGTGGTGGTGGAAGCCGTCCACTTCGAGGCTCCGCCCTACACCTCCGAGCGGGCAAGGCTCAAAGTCGAGAAGCTGGCGGAGAAGATCTCCGAATACTGCGGCGAGATCAAGTTCCACTGCGTACCCTTCACCGAGATACAGGAGACCATCCGGGACAACTGCCCCGAGGAGCTTTTCACCGTCATCATGAGAAGGCTGATGATGGAGATAGCCCAGCGGCTCTGCGAGAGGGATGACTGCTCCTGCCTGATAACCGGCGAGAGTCTCGGTCAGGTAGCCAGCCAGACCATGTACGCAATGGTCTGCACAGATGCCGCCTGCAGGATACCTGTGTTCCGTCCGTGCATCGGAATGGACAAGTCTGAGATCGTTGAAGTGTCCAGAAAAATCGAAACTTTTGATATTTCCATCCTTCCTTACGAGGACTGCTGCACAGTGTTCACTCCCAAGCATCCAAAGACAAGGCCTGTGCTTGATGATGTGGAAAAAGCACAGGATTCTTACGATTTTGAGCCCCTCATAGCCAAGGCTGTAGAGGCCACAACAGTGAAATATCTTAAAAAATTCGCATAATCTTTGAGAGGTATTTCAAAACAACAGCGCAGATACACAGTATATGCTTGACAAGATAAAAACCTTTTCATTCGATATTCTCTTACACATACTGTAAAATCTGGCAAAAACAGGTAAATTAAGCAATAATAAACGGAATGTGAACAATGGGCCTGTGTAAAGGTTTTGACCTTTCGAAACCCTGAAAAGCCGTATTTTTGGACTAAAAACGGCCAAAAATATGTGTGATTTTTTTTGTACACACCAAAAAATTACAGCCGGATTAAATTTGTAACCGTTTTTAAATATTATGTACAATAAAACGGACAGTATCCATTCTCTATATATAATGGTACACAAGGCAAAAATCGCGCTTTTTCGCGGTTTGAACGGCACACGGAGGGGCTTTTCGGGGTGACATTTCGGTTACATACAGGGACGTGAAAAGGGCCTGACTTTTGTTAAGCCCATAGGCAGAGTTTGCAATTCGTTCAAAAACGGAGATGATTTTATGTGCAAAATGGAAGATAAACGGGGTGCGGTCTCGGTCAAAATTGCCGAAGATAACAAACTGGTTACAAAAAGGCTTGACAGTTTGTCGGCTCGTGTTGTAGAATATATGATAACAAACCGCAGGACCCTGTCTGCAGCCGAAAGCTGCACGGGCGGTCTGATCTCCGAAAGGCTCACATCCGTGGCCGGAGCAAGCGCAGTCTATAAGGGCGGCGTTTGCAGCTATACCGAGGAGATAAAGCAGAGCGTCCTCGGAGTCAGCAGAGAGACCCTTGAACGGTACACCGTCTATTCGGCGGAGACAGCCGCGGAGATGTGCCGGGGTGTCCGGAAGCTGATGGATACCGACCTGGCCGTTTCGGTCACCGGCATCGCAGGTCCCTCGGGCGGGACCGAAGATAAACCCGTCGGCACGGTCTATGTCTGTGCCGGAAATGGAAAAAAAGAAAGAGTAAAAGAGCTTAGGCTTTATAACGAATATGAAGAAATGGACAGAGAATTGATCCGCAGAGCCTCAGCCGCAGAAGCACTTGAGCTGCTGCTGGAGCTGATGACCGATGAAAGCGAGGATTGATGTCTATGGGAAATGAAGTCAGAAATCTTTCTCCCGAGAACGGCGAGAATTTCTTTATAAGATTCTTTAAATATTTTATCCCCTGGAAGGGCGACAGCGTTGCAGAGATAATCAGAAAGATCGTCTTCGCATTCTCCATCGTGCTGTTTGTCGCATCCCTCAACGAGCTTACCGATTTCCTTAAGACCGATCAGGTGGAGCTCAACTATGTGCAGAACATAGTCAAGTACGAGCCCAACTGGGATGATGAGGAAGCCGATACGGTGAACCTCGACGATGTCGATGTGGATACCGATGCAGAGAACACCTCTGCTCCCGAAGGCAAAGGCTCGGGCAAGAGAAAAGTCCAGAGCTGGGCTAAGGAGCTCCTCGATAGGAACAGCGAGGTAGTCGGCTGGATAAAGATACCCGGATTCGTAAACGACGACGGCGATGAGTATATAAACTTCCCCGTGCTGCAGAGAACTTATTCCGGAGATATCGACGCAGATAACGACTATTACCTCAGACGTAATATCGACGGTGTTTACTACGAGTCGGGAAGCATCTTTGCAGATGCCCTCGTCGGGATAAACAAAGAAGGCCAGCCCGATAACATAATCATCTACGGCCACCACATGAGAAGGCTCGGCACTTCCTTCACCCACCTTGCGGAATACAAGGAAGGCGTGAACTTCTTAAAGAAGCATCCCATGATCGAGTTCAACACGATCTTTGATAAAAACGAGAAGTATGTCATTATCTCCTGCTTCGTTGCTGCGTCGGACGAGTCGCAGGACGACATCGAGGTATTCGACTACTGGAGATACAGAAACTTCGACGACGGAAAATATTCTTTCGAGAAGTGGTATGATAACATCCGCAAGGAATCCTGGTATTCCTGCGATGTGGAATGCACCGAGGACGACGACTACATCACCCTCTCGACCTGCTCCAACGAGGTCGCCAATATGAGATGGGTCATCGTTGCAAAGAAAATGACCGCCAAGGACAATCTGGACCTGATAATAGATTCTTATCAGGAAAGACCGGATTCGGAGATATATTTCCCGAAGATCTGGAGAGATGTCTGGGGCAACAACAAGAAATATCTCGGCTGGTCTTATTGACGGTCGGTCTGCAAGGTGCGTATGCAGCCGGAAAGCTGCGGGAAGGTAATGTGAGTTTATGAAGATCAGAAGCAACGGAATGAAAGAAATACCTGCCGTAAAGACATCGTCTCCGGCAAAGAATGCAGCCGCTGCGCTTTGTGCCGTGGTTATGGCTGCTGCCGCAGTCGCAGGTGTTTACACGGCTATAGGCGGACACGCGATAAATGCCGGCGAGCCCGAGAATACTTCTGTATCCTTCGTAAAGAGCGTTCCCTCCGAAGAAGCTGAAGGCGAAGAAAGCACCGAGAATGATATCCCCGCAAAGAAAGCGGATCTCCGCAAGGCAGGTATCGACGAGTACGGCACCAGCGTAAAGACAGCAGAGAAGACCACTACCACTACGACTGCAGCGGCCGAAGAGGAAGCTGACGAGGAAGAGGAAAAGCCTTCCGAGCCCGAGGAGCTCACATTTGACGATATCGACGAGACAATGATGTTCGCCGATCAGTATGTGTTCTTTATGGCTTCTCCCGATGAGGACGACGATATAATCTATATCCTCGAGGACGGAGACGGTATCACCGTAAACGGCATCTCCGAGGACGGAAACTGGTATTCCGCAGAGGACAGCCAGGGCATCAAGGGCTTCATCCTTGCAGAGCTGCTCACAGACGAGGCTCCTGCTCCCGTGACAACAGAAGCAGAGGCAGAGCTTGCAGCAGCAGAGCCTGTGGATGAAGACGAGGAAGAGCCTGCACCCGTGGTAACTACCACCAAGCCTGAGACTCCTGCTCCCAAGGAAGAGGAGAAAGAGCCCGAGACTACCACAACTACCACCACCGCAAAGCCTGCCGCAGAACCGGCAGAGGAAGTTTCCGGCGGAGTGATAAGCTATACCGACACCGAGTTCGAGATGATGTGCTACGTCGTTTCGGCAGAGGTGGGCAACTGCGACGAGAAGTCCAAGCTTGCAGTGGCAAACGTTATAATCAACAGAGTAAAGTCCGATATCTTCCCTGATACGCTTTACGGAGTGCTCACGGCACCCAAGCAGTTCACCGCGGTAAACTGCTATTACAACAGAACGAATACCCCTAACGAGAATACTATCGAGTGCGTTAAGAGAGCGTTGAACGGCGAAGGCGCATATATCGTCAACGGAGCAACGTTCTACTACACTCCCAAGTATTGCAGCAGCCCGGCTGTGGCAGCATGGTTCGAGAGCCTTACGCTGTGCGCCGAGTTCGAGGGGCAGAGATTTTTCAAGAACTAAGACAGAATTGCTTTTACTGCTAACGGCTGTGAAACCGTGAAACAGGAGCGCTTGTCCCGATCGGACGCATAAGACGCAAAGCAGCACCGTCCGGTTGGCAAAGTTGCCGAAAACCTTGCCTTGAAATTGTGATAATCTACGAAAAGTCAGGGCACGGTTTCCAAAGCCTTGACTTTTTGTGCTGTATTGGTAAAATAATAATTAGAGCGCTTTTTGTCTGCTTTGCAGGCAACGGGTGCGGAGGACAAAGGTGATTGTATGAACACCGCAAAAAAGAACAGGACCTACAGGCTCGCAGTTCTGGCGGCAGGCGTTTTCGCAGCCGCAGCCATAGGCGGACTGTTCCCGAATACCGATTCTTCGGTGAAAAGGGGCAGCAACGACACTATCGAGACTGCTTCCGTCAAGGCGGCATCTTCAAAGGCTGAGACCGCAGAGACAGAAAAGCTTGAGTTCATCGAATTCCGCAAGGCCGGGATAGATGAATACGGGCATACCGCCGCTGCGGAGGACACTGCAAAGATCGAAGCCGTAGAAGTGCTTCCCCCTGACGATGACGAGCCGGCTGTTACCGTGTTTGAGGACTTCTCCGTCGTTATTCCCGGGGACGGCACACAGGTCTATGACCCCAAGCCCGAAAAGCTCAACTATACCAAAACAAGATCGATCAGGGACGAGTATTTCACTGTCTATGACGTCCGTTCGGGCAAGACCCTTACCATGAACGCCTACGATATCCTCTGCCGCCAGGTCTACAGCGAGATCGGCGCCAACTGGAACGAGGAAGTCATCAAGGCGCAGGCAGTAGCCTCTTATTCAAACCTCAGATTCAACGACGCCATAGGCGTCGTGCCTACTGTGGGACTCAGAGAGGGCTATCCCGAGAAGATCGAAAAGTGCATAAAGGCCGTTGAGGGTCAGTGCGTATATTATAACAACGGCATCGCAAATACCGTTTACTGCGCATCGACCGTGGGCTATACCGCGGACTGCTCCAAGATATGGGGCGTCAGCTACGGCTACCTCAAGCCCGTTGTCAGCGAGTATGACTATAACGACCCCAACTACGGCATCGAGACCTATTTCTCCGAGGCCGAGATCAGGAACACTATCCAGACCAAGCTGGGCATCTATCTTTCAAACGACGTGAGAAACTGGTTCAGCGTGTCGGGAATGCACAGCCAGAAGTATGTGGGAACGCTTTCCATCGACGGCGGAAAGGCGACCATGTCCGGCGAGGCTGCAAGAAGGCTCTTCGGGCTCAGGTCCAGCGCCTTCGAGATAAGCTACAGCAACGGCAGCTTCTGCTTCAAGACCTACGGCTACGGACACGGAGTAGGTATGTCCCAGTGGGGAGCTAAGGCCTACGGCGATAACGGCTATTCCTACGACCAGATACTCAGGCATTATTATGTAAATACCACCGTCAGAGTTTCACCTCTCAGCGAAAAGGCCGCAAAACGCGGCGGCATGAGCGAGCTGGAGCTTGCTGCCGAGATAGGCGAATCCGTCGTTGCGGATGCCGACGGCTCGGTGCTGACGGATTTCAATAAAATATTTATCAAGGAAAGCGCAAAGACCGAGACCGATGACGACGAGGACGAGAGCGAGGCGGAGGAAAAGCCTCCTGTTGTCGTGGATCACGGCAGGGAAAAGCCGCCGGAGGAGATACCGGAGGAAGATCCTGACGAGAGCGAGCCCGAAGACAGCGAGCCCGAGCAGATCGTGACCACCGTTCCGCAGATACGTCCCGCCGAGTCGGAGCCGGAGAGTTCCGAGGACGAGACCGAGGAGTCGAGCCTGCCTGAGGAGGAGATCGGAGAAAGCGCTTCCGAGGAATAGGATTTTTAAAGGCTTTGCGCCTTTGAATAAAACTAATACACAGGGGGCATTCATATGGCAATGTACGAAAGAACAGGAAACAAGAGGACCGACATCCAAAGGGTGAATAAGCTCATCGCGGAAAGCCTTGCGGAAGTCAACAAGCGTTACACCGACATCGGCAGACTTGTAAAGCTGCGCTGTGTCGATCAGGTGACCGATCCCGAGGTCCTGTCGCTTATAGCCGATGTGGATGCAAGACTTTTCGAGCTGAGGAATCTCCAGGAGGAGCTCAATTCCCTCAACGGAGTTAAGACCTGCCCGAACTGCAACGCAACAATAGACATCAATGTGGCTTTCTGTCCTTCCTGCGGAACAAGACAGACACAGGCGAACACCCAGGCTCAGACTGCCTACGGTCAGCCTCAGCAGCAGTATGCTCAGCCGCAGCAGCAGTATACACAGCCTCAGCCTCAGCCCTATGCACAGCCGCAGAATAATTTTGCACCTCCTCCGCAGCCCTTTGCACAGCCTGTAGCTCCGGCTCCCATACCTCAGCCTGCACCCCAGCCTGTTGTACCTCAGCCGGTTGCTCCTCAGCCAGTTGCTCCTCAGCCTGCCTTTGAGCAGCCTGTTATGACTCAGCCTGTTATGGAGCCTCAGCCTGTTGTTGAGCAGCCCGTTGCAGAGCCTGCTTTTGAGCAGCCCGTTGCAGAGCCTGCTTTTGAGCAGCCTGTGATGGAACAGCCTGTTGCAGAGCCTGCCTTTGAGCAGCCTGTGGCCGAGCCTGTATTCGACCAGCCCGTTATGGAGCAGCCTGTTGTTGACGAAGCCCCCCCAGTGGAAGAGCCTGTCTCCGGCGGTCCTGCCTGGAACGAGACCCCCGACTTCGAGAACGAAGCCGAGCCTGTTGTGCCCGAGCCCGTTATCCCCGAGCCGGTGAAGGTCGAGCCCTTCAATATGCCCGAGCCTCCTGCTGCACCGGCAGAGGAGCCGCTTCCTTCCGCAGCACCCCAGCAGAGCTTCATCTTTTGCACCCAGTGCGGCAGCAAGGAGCCTGCCGACACACGTTTCTGCTCTCAGTGCGGAACTATGATGTAATAAGAATAAATGCGGAGCCGCCGTGTTGTGCGGCTCTGTTTTTGTAAGAGAGATTTTTTTCCGAGGAGAAGTTCAATGTTTGACCTGCAAAAGAAGCTCGGCGGCAGAAGGGTGATACTTGCCTCTGCCTCGCCGAGAAGAAAAGAGCTGCTGAAGCTCGTCTTCGATGATTTTGAGATAATCCCTGCCGAGTGCGAGGAGAATATCCCCGAGGGTACGCCTGCCGGAGAAGCTTCAAAGCTCCTTGCCGAGCAGAAGTGCCGTGAAGTCGCCGAAAGATACCCCGAAGCCCTTGTCATCGGCTGCGACACCACCGTTCTTCTGGGCGAAGAGATACTGGGCAAGCCGGAGGATGAAAAAGACGCATTCCGTATGCTGCGGATGCTCTCGGGCACAAGGCACAGCGTCGTCACCGGCATAGCTCTCAGCTTGTGCGGAAAGCTGCGGAGCCTCCCCTGCGAGACCTTCGTTCGTTTCCGCCGGCTCAGTGACGAGGACATAAACGAATACATCGCAACGGGTGAGCCTGCGGACAAGGCCGGAGCTTACGGCATCCAGGAGAGGGGAGCCCTGCTGGTCAGCGGCATTGAGGGGGATTTCTTCAACGTCGTGGGACTGCCTGTGTCGGAGCTTGCTCAGCTTGCAGAGGAAATGCTTTCGGAGGTGGAGTGAGTGTTTTTCAAGAAGAAAGCCCCCAAGGGCACACCGAGAGAGCAGCTTGAAGCTCTCCACGGCAAACGCCTTTCCTACGCGGTGGAGAGGCACGGCGGAGAAGAGCTTGTCCTCGGACGGAACGGCGGCATCTCCATAGTCGGAGAGGAGCTGGTCATCGTCTGCAACGGCAGCGAGGTCTTCCGCTGTGAGCTCAGGGGCTGCATCGCAGCAGAGCTTATGAGCCGCAACGGCGTTGACATCAAGGGCGTTGATCCCTCCGGCAAGGATCGCCACATTGTTGCATATTACTCAAATTTAAGGCAGTAAAATATTGACACAATGTTAACAACAGCCCCGGACCACAGCTCCGCAAAGGGCGCATTTATGGGGCTTTGAAAAGCGGCAGGCGCGCAAATCGCGCAAAAGCGCGGATTTCGGGCGAAATATTGTGTTAATAAACACAAAAAATCCGCCGGAGCGCTCAAAGTATTTTATATATTTCAAACAAATATTGGAGAAAACACGGAAAAATCGGGTTTTTGAATTGACAAAGCCCGTAAAATAGGCTATAATACTTACAGAATATTTTATTTGGAGGTAATTCACCATGACAAAGTCAGAACTCGTTGCAGCAATCGCTGAAAAAGGCGGATACAACACCAAGAAGGACGCAGAGAAGGCTCTTTCTGCAGTAGTAGACGCTATCACAGATGCTCTCGTTAAGAAGGAAAAGGTTTCGCTCGTAGGTTTCGGTACTTTCGAGGTTAGACACAGAGCTGAGAAGGAAGCTATCAATCCTGCTACAAAGAAGCCGATCCACGTTGCAGCTAAGGACGTTCCTGCTTTCAAGGCAGGCAAGGCTCTTAAGGACGCTGTAAACAAGTAATCCCGATAGAACAGGAAAGTATTTGAAAGGAGAATATGATCATGGCAGATAAGAAGGCAGCTGTCAAGGAGACAGCAGAGAAGGTTGCAGAGACCGTTAAGGCTGATGCAACAGCAGCAAAGGAAACAGTTAAGAAGGCAGCTAAGGCTGGCACAAAGGCAGTAAAGAAGACCGGTGCCGCTGCAGCTAAGAAGACTACTACCGCTGCTAAGAAGACCGTTAAGAAGGTCGCTGACAAGGCTGAGGCAGTTAAGAAGGAAGTTGTTTTCGTTGAGTTCAACGACAAGCAGCTGGACGTTGAGGCTATCGTTGCTTCTGTAAAGGCTGATTTCAAGGCTAACAACAAGGGCGTTGTAAGAAACGTTAAGGTTTACATCAAGCCCGAGGACAACGCTGCTTACTATGTTGTAAACGGCAAGGTTGACGGTAAGGTTGACCTCTGATCCTTCTTTGAAGTAGAAGTATCATTTTCGTAACAAACGAAGCACCATCAATAGCGATGGTGCTTTTTCTTTTGCCTTTCGATGGATCTTTGATAGGGGGAGTAAAGCTATGATTGAAGGACAAAAAAGCCTGTCTCTTTCACAATTGAAACCGCCTCCCCCGGGGGAGGCTTCGAAAAGGTAGTTTATATCACAACCGAAAGCCGGCGGGGCGAAAAAATAGGGCGAACCTGAGAGGG
>CAMVOF010000076.1:0-10327 GCA_947169055.1 uncultured Clostridia bacterium | reverse complement strand
CCTGGATAAACGCTCTCGAAAAGGGGCACTGGCTGAAAGAGGCTGTTTTCTCCAGTATAAGGGAGTGTGCGGCTGATGCCGAGAGCCTGCGTGATATTGCAGTCTTTGCCGAGAGCATCATGCAGTGCGAGTACATTGAGAGCGGAAGCGTGGCGGAGATTGACCTTGGCAGAGGAAGTGCTGTTATAACCGCAGGTATGGACAGCCGGCTGTTCTACAGGATAATCGGTGAGGCAACGGGGCTGGATATCGAAAGCGAAAGCGATCTTATGCCCCAGATACTGGAGCTTGTGAAGATGAAGAAGCGGTTCGCAAAGTTCGCGGCAGCGCTATCAGAAGTCGAGGAAACGGGATACGGTATAGTTATGCCGTCGATAGATGAGCTGAAACTCGAGGAACCTGAGGTCATCAAGCAAGGGGGCAAATACGGCGTAAGGCTCAGGGCAAGCGCACCGTCCATACACCTGATGAAAGCGACGATAAACACCGAAGTCTCGCCTATCGTGGGGTCGGAGAGACAGAGCGAGGAGCTTGTGATGTATCTGCTGGACGAATTCGAGGACTCGCCAAAGAAGATATGGGAAAGCAATATCTTCGGGAAATCCCTGCACGAGCTTGTGAACGAGGGTCTACACACGAAGCTCTCGAAGCTGGACCCTGCCGCAAAGGGAAAGCTGGCGGAGACTATCGAGCGGATGATAAACGAGGGCTGCTCGGGGCTTATATGTTTTATCCTATAAAAAAAAGCGGAGTGGACGCTGTTGTCCATTCCGCTTTGTGTTTTATTACTTGTCGATATCGAGGTAGGATTTCACTAGCTCCTGCAAAAGCTCGTCGCGGTCTATATGCCGTATCAGACTGCGTGCGCTGTTGTAGGTGGTTATGTAGGTCGGATCCTCTGAGAGGATATATCCGACTATCTGATTTACGGGGTTATAGCCCTTTTCCTTCAGCGCGTCATAGATGACGGTAAGCGTCTTTTTGATCTCGGCATTTTTATCTCTAAGCACCGAGAATTCCATTGTCTGATCATGCATACTATCAACTCCTTTATGCAGGCGATCCTTAGAACCTACTGTTATTATATACCCAAAAGAGGTAAATAACAATACTTTAGACGAAAAACAGTAGGATTGCACAAATAATGCGGTTGATTTCTGTGCACAATTACACTAAAGAATTCTACTTTATCTTCTTTCGGCACCGATAGCTGCGAGAGCCTTTACCACCTTGTCCATTGCCTTGTCAGCCTGCTCGTCGGTGAGAGTTGCGTCATGGGAACGCATGGAGATGGAGTAGGAAACGGACTTTTTGCCCTGCTCTATCTGTTCGCCGGTATAGACGTCGAAGAGAGTTACCTTCTCGAGGATCGAGCCTACTGCTGTGCGGATCGTCTTTTCGAGAGCTGCAACAGGGGTAGAGGCATCGCAGACAACGGATATATCTCTTGTTGTTGCCGGGAATTTGGGCAGCGGGCTGTAACGCTTTTCGTCAACGGAGAGAGCCATGAGCTCGGGAATATTGATCTTAGCGGCATAGGCCTTTGTTCCGATGCCGTAGTTGTCAAGGACTGCCGGATGAAGCTCGCCGAATATCGCAAGCTGCTCGCCGTCCTTGACTATAACTGCCGATCTTCCGGGGTGGAATGCAGCAGCTTCATCAAAGGCGCAGGTGCTGTCGGGACGGATAACTTCGTAATCGCCGAGGCCTGCTTTGTCGAGGATGCCTTCCACCATGCCCTTGAGGGAGAAGAAGTCAAATTCGTTTTCGGTATCGTAAACGCCGATGCCAAGCCTTACGGGCTCCTTGGGAAGGACATCGCCTTCAACGGGGAGATACTCGTTGCCCATTTCAAAGACATAGGCTTCGGGGTTGCGGTAGTTGTAGTTCCTTGCAAGCACCTCGCAGACAGAGGGCAGGATAGTCGTTCTCATAACGCTGGTGTCCTCGCCGAGAGGATTGGAGATAGTCACGGTATTGCGCAGCCCGGAATCTGCCGGCAGCTTGATCTTGTCGAAATACTTGGGCGAGATGAAGGAGAAGGTGGTGATCTCGTTGAGACCCATGGAAAGAGCTGCGGAAGTGATCTTGCGCTCGAACTTCTGCTTACGAGTGAGCTGTGCGTTTGCAACACCGCGGATTATGGTATCTGGGATGTTGTTGTAGCCGTAGAGCCTTGCAACTTCCTCTGCGATATCGGCCTTGACTTCAAGATCGACTCTGAACCAGGGAGAGATCGCCTTACCGTTCTCGACTTTGATCTCGAGCTTGTTGAGATAGGAGATCATCTCCTGCTCGGGTATCTCTGTGCCGAGGAAGCGGTTTATCCAGTCTGCGCTGAAATCAACTGTTCTGGGCTCTTCTGACTGGTAGTTTGCGTCTATGTAGTTGTGGATGACTTCGCCTGCACCCAGCTCTTCGACCAGCTGGCAGGCACGCATAAGAGCTTCATAGCACTCGTGGGGATCGAGACCCTTATCGTATCTTGAGGATGCGTCTGTTCTCATGCGGAGCTTCTTGGCAGTGGTCGCAACACTTGCGCCGTCGAAGCAGGCAGATTCAAATACAACAGTTGTCGTATCGTCCATGATACCGCTGTACTCACCGCCCATAACGCCGGCAACTGCAACGGGCTTTTCGGCATCGGCGATAACAAGCATTTCCTCGGAAAGCTCTCTCTCGATGCCGTCCAGGGTGGTTATCTTCTCGCCGGGCTTGGCGTTTCTTACGTTGATCTCTCCGCCCTTGACGTATCTGAGATCGAAGGCGTGCATGGGTCTGCCGTACTCCAGCATTACATAGTTGGTGATGTCTACGAAGTTATTTATGGGACGGACACCGCTTGCACGGAGACGCTCTCTCATCCAGCGAGGCGAAGGTCCTATCTTGACGTTCTTGACGATAGCTCCGATATAGCGCTTGCAGAGGTCGGTGTTGTGTATCTTGACTTTCAGGTAATCATTCACATCGCCAGGGGTGCCCTTATACTCCGGCTTCTTGACATTAAGGGGAAGATCGAAGGTAGCAGCTGTTTCTCTTGCAAGGCCGATAACGGAAAGGCAGTCGGGACGGTTGGAGGTTATCTCAAACTCAACGGTCGTATCGGTGAAGCCGATGGCCTCTCTTATATCCTTGCCGACAGTCGTGTCGCAGTCGTCACCGAGGATGAAAATGCCGTCCTCGATAGCATAGGGGAAATCATGGAGAGAAAGTCCAAGCTCGGCAAGGGAGCAGAGCATACCGTTTGAAGCTACGCCGCGGAGCTTGCCCTTTGTGATCTTGACAGTCTTGCCCTCGTGGAGCACCTGTGACTTGTGCTTTGCAACAGGAACGAAATCCTCCTGCTTGACGTTCTGTGCACCGGTGACGATCTGGACGAGCTCCTCCTCGCCGACGTCCACCTGGCAGATGAACATATGGTCGGAATCGGGGTGGGGAACGATCTCCTTCACCTGACCGACTACAACATTTTCAAGGTATTCGCCCTCTGTGCCGTAGCACTCGACCTTAGAGCCGGAGAGAGTGATACCCGAAACAAAATCCTTTATTGGCATATCGCATTTAACGTAATCTGCGAGCCATCTCATTGAAAGATCCATTTATTATACCTCCGTTATTATGTGGTCAATTATTCTTCTATATACTGAGCGTTCTCGGACTTGCTCTTTAGGATCGAGCAGACTTCGCGGAAAGAATCCTCGGCGGACATTTCCCTGCTGCCGAATTTTTTCAGCACGATGCTTCCGGTGGGTCCTGTGATTATCATACGGTATCTGCGCTTTTCCTCGGGGAAAGTCTCGCTGTCGGAACGGACAACGATCTTTATTATATCGGAATAGTGCGCTGTCTGTATCATAATGCCGTCAAGCAGGGCTTCTTTAAGGAAATAATACCCGGGAGGAACGACCTTGCAGCCGTTATCCAGCTCCTCGGCTATATCTCCCCTGTATGCACCCAAGGTGAACAGTCCGCGCCATTTGACCTTGCCGTATCTCAAGAGAGCAGCCAAGAGGACTATAAGCCCGACTGTTGTCAGGATAAGATTGGCAAGTCCGTAGGGCAGAAGCACTCCGATGACGAGCAAAGCGCCCGAGATTATCGAAACGATCCTGAGCGTTCTCAGCCTTCTGCCGAGGATAAGCTCCATCGCTTTCATCAGAACTGCTCTAAGAATCTCATATCATTTTCGTAAAGCAGGCGCATATCGTTGATGCTGTATCTGCCCATGGTTATACGCTCGAGGCCGATGCCGAAGGCAAAGCCGGAATATACCTCGGGGTCGATGCCGCACTCTTCAAGCACCTTGGGGTGTACCATACCTGCGCCGAGGAGCTCAACATAGCCCTCCTGCTTGCACATGGAGCAGCCTGCGCCGTGGCAGTTGAAGCACATAAGATCCACCTCTGCCGAAGGCTCGGTATAGGGGAAGTGGTGGGGACGGAGCCTGATCTTTGTATCCTCGCCGTAGAGCCTCTTCATAAGCAGCTCGAGAGTGCCCTTGAGGTCTGCCATTGTGATGCCCTTGTCGATAACAAGGCCCTCGATCTGATGGAAGAGAGGCGAATGTGTTGCGTCAACAGCATCGGAACGGTAAACACGGCCGGGGGAGATTATCCTTATCGGAGGCTTCATCTTCTCCATAGTTCTTATCTGAACGGAGGAGGTCTGAGTTCTCAGCAGGACGTTCTCGTTGATATAGAAAGTATCCTGTGTATCTCTTGCGGGGTGATGCTTGGGCATATTGAGCGCCTCGAAGCAATAGTGGTCTGTCTCTACCTCGGGACCTTCGACGATGTCAAAGCCCATTCCGAGGAAGACGTCCTCTACCTCTGCAAGGACTGCATTGAGGGGGTGAGGTCTGCCGATCTTCACTGCCCTGCCCGGCATGGTGACGTCAACAGTCTCGTCAGCCAGCTTTTTCTCCACAAGGGCAGCCTTGATGCTTGCCTGCTTCTCGGAGATAGCTTCTTCGATGTCTTCTCTTACTTTGTTTGCGAGCTGACCGATAACGGGTCTTTCCTCGGCGGAGAGCTTGCCCATCTGCTTAAGGATGGACGTTACTTCGCCCTTCTTGCCTAAGAAGCGGACTCTGATCTCGTCCAGCAGCTTGGGGTCGGAGACTTTTTTAAGCTCTGACTTGGCACGCTCTTCAATGCTTTTGAGCTGTTCCTTCATTTTTATTCCTCCTAAAATAATATACAAAATAAAAAAGCCTTGCCCTGACACAGGACAAGACCAATGCTTGCTTATAAACCACCTATCGTCATAAAGGAGCCAACACTCCCGCACCCAGGATATACGTTTCCGCTTACAATAGCAAAACTTCGGCGGAACCACTCGCAAGTGAACTTCATTCGGCTCTCCGTTTAAGGCAGCTTTCAGCAAATGCGGCCTCTCTCTTGAAACACCTGATCCGAACTACTCTCTTGGTCATCGTGTTTTGAATTTACAAAAATCATTATATCACAGCCCACAGCGCATTTCAAGGGGCTTTAACAAAAAGTTTACAATCCGTGCTTGTGGAGAGGATCCCAGAGGTCGTCTTCGTCTTCTTCGTCCTCGATGACGTTGTACTGCTTCTTGGGATAGCCTATCTGCTCGTGGAGATTCTCGATAAGATAGAGCTTTGATTTAGTATCTATGAAATGCAGAGTTATGGTATTCTGAGAAAGCTCTTTTTGCTTGCGGCTGTTGGGATTCTCAAAGGAGGATGCTGTTCTGTCGGGGGTGAGGGTGAAGAACATATCTCCCTGTGGGGTCTGCTCGCTTTTTACGACCTCGGAGTAATAGAGGACACAGGAGAAATATTTGCCCGTGAGGACACTGCCCTGTTTGTGCTCCAGCCTGTCGTCGTAGATGCGGGTGAAGCACTCGGTGCTTCGGGACATGGCGCTGTAGCGGTAAAGCAGGAGAGCGACGATGATATTACCGAAGCCGATAAGTGCGAACAGCACCTTAACGATAAGCACAGGGACAAAAACTGCGATGAGAAGGATTATGCAGCCTAAGATAAGGTTTTTGTAGAGGCCTTTCTGCATCTTCTTGTGCTCGGCGATGTCGTTGGCGGCTTTCTGCTGCTTTTCGCGGCGGTTTAGCTTTGGGGGATATTCATACAGGAGCATTCTGAGCCTCCATTTCGGAGATGAGCTTCAGGATGTCGGCAGGTTCATGGGCGAGGTATTTGCAGCCTGCTTCCACAAGCTCTTCCTCGCTGCGGAAGCCCCATGTACAGCCTATGGAAGCTGTGCCGGAGTTCTTTGCTGTCAGGATATCGACAGAGGAATCTCCGATCATGACTGTTTCAGAGCTTTCGGCATCCAGGGCATCCATTATATATTGGACGATCTGAGGGTCGGGCTTGGTGGGTACACCGTCACGCTTGCCGACGGTAAGATCGAAGCAGTCGCCGAAGAAATGCCGGACGATCCTGACGGAAAAGGAATCGGGCTTGTTGGAAGCCACAGCGCATTTAATGCCCATATCCTGCAAAGCGGAAAGGACTGCGGAAATGCCCTTGTAGGGAACGGTCTTATTAAGGCAGCAGGA
Organism: uncultured Clostridia bacterium; assembly: GCA_947169055.1. Classification (GTDB taxonomy): domain Bacteria; phylum Bacillota; class Clostridia; order Oscillospirales; family Ruminococcaceae; genus FB2012. The sequence continues at coordinate 3,781 of CAMVOF010000076.1, read as the reverse complement.
TGCGTATTTCTCTGTGAACTTGCAGTGGAGGGTCTTTATATTCTCGGGTGTACGCATATCCTCGGGCAATGCTCTTTCGCAGAGCTTCAATGCTCCGTTGCCGACAAAATAATAGTATTTATCGGCTTCGTGAGTAGGCAGGCCGAGGTCTGTCAGCGCCCTGTTCGTGGCGTCGGCAAGATCGTGGACGGAATCTATGAGGGTCCCGTCGAGGTCGAATATCGCAAGCTTAAACATATAGATCACCCTAAAATGAAAAACTCAGTCCTCCAGCTTTGACTCAAGCAGAGAGGAATATCTGTTTCTGAACTCCGTGAATGTGCCGTTGTCTATGGCATCTCTTATGCGCTCGGTGAGAGTGTTGTAGAAATAGAGATTGTGGGAAACGGCAAGACGTCCTGCAAGCTGCTCCCCTGCTTTGAAAAGATGCCTGATATAGGCACGGGAGAAATTGCGGCAGACAGGACAGTCGCACTCGGGATCGAGAGGACGCTCGTCCAGCTTGTAGCGCTCGTTGCCGGCGTGCATTATTCCGTTCCAGGTAAAGATCGTTCCGTGGCGTGCATTGCGGCTCGGCATAACGCAGTCGAAGAAATCTATGCCGCGGTAAACGGCTTCGATTATATTGCTGGGTGTTCCGACGCCCATCAGATAACGAGGCTTGTCCTCGGGAGCATAGGGCACGACTTCATCCAGGATATGATACATCACTTCCGTGGGCTCGCCTACAGCAAGACCGCCGATAGCGTAGCCGTCGAGATCAAGCTCGCGTATCACTTTCATATGCTCGATGCGCAGGTCGTCGAAAGTGCAGCCCTGATTTATGGCGAAAAGCATCTGATCGCGGTTTATGGTCTTGGGAAGAGAATTGAGCCTTGCCATCTCCTCCTTGCAGCGGATGAGCCAGCGTGTTGTCCTCTCGCAGGAGGCTTTAGAATACTCATGAGTGGAGGGATTTTCCACGCACTCGTCGAAAGCCATGGCGATCGTGGAGGCAAGGTGAGACTGTATCCTCATGCTTTCCTCGGGTCCCATGAAGATAGCTCTGCCGTCAACATGGGAGTTGAAATAGACGCCCTCTTCCTTTATCTTACGGAGCTTCGCAAGGGAAAAGACCTGAAATCCGCCGCTGTCGGTAAGTATGGGCTTGTGCCAGTTCATGAATTTATGCAGACCGCCCAGCTGATAGATAATATCGTCGCCGGGACGGATATGCAGGTGATATGTATTGCAAAGCTCCACCTGGGTTTTGAGGTCGTTAGCGAGATCAACCGACGAGATGCCGCCTTTTATAGCTGCGGCAGTCCCGACATTCATGAACACCGGGGTCTGTATAGTTCCGTGGACTGTGGTGAACTCGCCTCGACGGGCTCTGCCTTCTTGTTTTAAAAGCTTGAACATAGCTTCTCCTTACCTTGTTTTTATCTTATAGATACGTGTGTCTTCGCCGCTGCGCTCTTTCATCATCCCGACGAACTCAAAGCCGTATTTCTCGTAAAGACCTATATGGTCGGTGGTGAGATAGACGGTATCGAAGCCCCGGTCTGCGGCGATCTTTTTTGCTTCTTCTATCAGAATGCCCATAAGCCTCCTGCCCCTTGCCTCGGGGTAGGTATAGACGAAGCCAATCCAGGGAGTCAGCGGAGTATCGACCTGATCTGTTTCGGTGAGAGCACAGAATGACAGCAGCTTTTCATTTTCGGTGAGCAGCAGGAGCTTTGATGAATCTCCCAGCGTTTCGTAAAACTTTCCGCTGTCGATGAGATAGCAGAGGTAAGGGCCTGCTCTCCAGTCGCAAAGACGAAGCTGCGAGAGCCAATGCTCACGGTCGGGGCTTGTGTAGAAATCTGTAATAATCATTTATTATTCTCCAAGATCGTAGAGCTTCATAGTTTCAGGCGTGCGGTACTCGTGCTTTTCGTAATAGCCGATAAGCCTGCCGTCGTCATTGCGCAGAGCCACCATATACACGTCCTTGTTCTCTTTTACGTTTTTATATGTATAGACGATATTATTCTTTTTCGAGCTTTTGAACCATTCAACAACTTTGAGTATCATTTCCCGGGAATGCTCGTTGTGGCAGTTGAGCAGCGAACAGCCCAGAAGCTTTTCTCCGCCCCATTTGGAATAGCGTTCACAGGCAACGGGATTCATATATATTATTCTATGGTCGAGATCGCAAAGCACGACAGCTGCTCTGTCGGCATCGAGCACAGCCTTATAGATTTTAAGCATATCCATGCTTAAACCTCCTTTGATCTTCCGATGATCCTATAATTATAATAGCCTTGAAAAAACAGGTTTCCTGCGCTTTTTGTATGCCCTCGCCGCCTGCGGCGGCTCGGGAAGATGCGGAAAAAGGTATTCTCCCCTGCGGGGGAGATACCGTTTTTCCGCAAAGTTTAATGATCGGCTGTCTTCAGACAATCATCATACTGTCGCCGAAGGAGAAGAATCTGTATCTTTCTTCAACTGCCAGCTTGTATGCGTTCATCGTATTCTCGTAGCCCAGAAAGGCCGAGACAAGCATTATGAGGGTGCTTTCCGGCAGGTGGAAATTCGTTATCAATCCATCGAGGACTTTGAACTCATAACCGGGGTAGATGAAGATGTCTGTATAGCCCTCGCAGGGAACGATCTCTCCTTTGAAAGTCGCTACGCTTTCGAGGGTACGGCAGGAAGTTGTGCCTACGGCTATGACGCGGCCGCCGTTCTGCTTTGTCTCGTTTATGAGCTTTGCGGTACGTTCGGGCAATTCGTAATGCTCGGAGTGCATCTTGTGGTCGAGGACTTTGTCTTCTTTGACGGGACGGAATGTTCCGAGTCCGACATGGAGAGTGACATAGGCGATATTCACGCCCATAGCCTGGATCTCGGAGAGCATCTCTTTTGTAAAATGCAGGCCGGCTGTCGGAGCGGCTGCGGAGCCAAGCTCGTTAGAATAGACAGTCTGATAACGCTCTTTGTCTTTGAGCTTTTCTTTTATATAAGGCGGTAAAGGCATCTGACCTATCTCATCCAGGGCTGCGAAAATGCTTCCGCCGTCTGCGACTTCAAACTCGGCGATGCGGTTGCCGTCTTCGAGGACGTCGGTTATCTGTGCTTTGAGAAGTCCTCCGCCGAAGGTGAAGCGTACTCCCTTTTTTGCTTTTTTTCCGGGACGGCAGATAAGCTCCCACTTATTGTTCTCTTTCTGCTCGAGGAGAAGAAATTCTATAAAGCTGCCGGTGTCTTCCCGTTCGCCGTATATCCTTGCAGGGATAACGCGTGAATCGTTCAGAACAAGCAAATCACCTTTTTTCAGAAATTCGCATAGGTTATAGAAGTGCGAGTGTGTGGCTTCGCCTGTCTTACGGTCTATCTTTAAAAGGCGTGATGCGTTTCTGGGCTCGATCGGGGTCTGGGCGATGAGCTCCTCGGGCAGCTCGTAATAGAAATCCGATCTTTTCATGTTATGTATATCAAGCATATTTTTCTCTCCGCTCCTGCAATTCAGGGTGATCTTTCTTTCAATATGTTTACAGAATATTCAAATATTTTTTTATTTCGGTATTGACAACCTGCGGAATATTTGCTATATTATAGGATAGAGATAGAGGTGCGGTCAAGATGAGTAGCATTTCCGCGGCATTTATGCCAAGGCTTCCCAAGAGCTCGGGAATGTGAAAGGTGAGATCGCCGAAGCGCAGGGTGGGATCCTGCAGCTGACTGCTGCTTTAAGAAAGCTTCGGTTGTCATCATTACTTATGATGGAGTGCTATCGAAAACATCGATGTCAACA
>CAMVOF010000075.1:0-10377 GCA_947169055.1 uncultured Clostridia bacterium | reverse complement strand
GCGTACCGAGCTCATAGCTGTTATCGCCATCATCGGCGTTCGTGCAGCGATACTCATCCCTGCGATGATGGGCTTTGTAAAGAAGTCTAAGCTTAAAACTGCCAGTTCAAACGCCAAGAATGCATACAATGCTCTCAACGCTGCTGTCACAGACCTTAACTGCGACGGTAAAGTAAATCTCATCTCACGTCATTCGCCTGTCTCTGTTCTTTCGCTGGACGGCTCGGCTGACGAGCTCGAGAACACTGTATTTGAAGCATTCAAAGACAACGGTATCCAATCAGGATATGTATGCTGGGACACCAGCACTGACAATACTGTAAGCTGTGTTCAGTGGTCCGATCAGGAATCAGGAGACTCCTATGTCGGACAGTATCCGCATCCGGCAACAGATCCCGACGATTCATTTACTTCGCTGGGAACTCTTCTTAATGCTTCGGAATGGTCCGACGGCTCTGTTCCGAACGTTTCGTAACAAACAATTCTTTGATCCTTCGGTAAATGCCGGAGGATCAATTTTTTTAATTATTCATTTTCAAGCCTTGAAATCAGGAAACAAATGTGATATAATATATTGGTAAATCAGAACAGAAAGGAAGCAGTTTTAATGAAGTCAACCATCAAAGCTCGTATCTGCGCTGTTTGTGCTGTAATTGCCATTACTCTCGGATCCTGCGGCGTTCCGATCACAGATAATGACAAGATCGGCTCCACCGAAGCTCCCGTAAACCTGAGCTCCAGCGAGGACGAAAGCAAGAGCGACAGCGAGAAAGATACGGATAAGGATAAAGACAAAGAAAAAGAAAAAGACAATGATGATGAAGACGACTCCGAACCCGATGACGACGAAGAAAGCGAAGACGAGGACGATCCCGACGAGGATGACTCCAAGCCCAAAGACACACCTACCGAGGGTACGGCTACAGTTCATCTGGTCTGCGCAGGAGATAATCTGATCCACGATAACATCTACGTTGACGCACAGAACGATGACGGAAGCTACGACTTCTCCAAGTGCTACGAGCCTGTGAGAAGACTTATCGAACCTGCCGACATAGCGATCCTCAATCAAGAAACGCTTGTAAACGATGCTTTTGATCCCTCCACATTCCCCCTCTTCTCTACTCCAACAGAATGCGGAGATGCAGTTGTCGATCTCGGCTTTAATGTTATCTCCATGAGCAACAACCACGTTCTCGACAAAGGTGCAGAAGGACTTATCAGCTCCCTTGACTACTGGGATACAAAGGACGTCGTTCACTACGGTGCCTACCGCGACGAAGACGATGCCGACGACATAAAGACTATGGAAGTCAACGGCGTGACTTTTGCCTTCCTCGGATATATGGAGCACACCAACGGCATCTTCCTCGATGACAACGGTCCCGGAAAGGTAGTTTATATTTCCGAGAAGTCCTATATCGAAGATCAGGTAAAGCGTGCCGACAAAATGGCTGATGTAGTAGTTGTTTCCTGTCACTTCGGAACAGAGATTTATAACGAGATCAACGATATGCAGGTGAGCTTCTCGAACCAGCTCGTTGAATGGGGTGCCGATCTTATAATCGGAACACAGGCTCACGCACTTTCTACCTGCACATACCTCGACAAGCCGGACGGCGGACAGGCATTCGTATTCTACGGACTCGGAAACTTCTTCTCCACGATGTATGACGCCGACAACGAAGACGGAAGATACGGCAAGTCGCTTATCGGCTATCTCGGTGATCTTGATATAGTCAAGGACTTCTCCACCGGCGAGATCACACTTGAGAACATCAAATGCATCCCCGTAGTTTCCCATTATGAAGGCGAGACCTGGAATTCAATGTGGTACAACTGCAGAGTTTATCCTTGGGCTGACTACACCGACGATATGATGAAGAAGCACATGATGTGCTGGCGCAGCGGCGTTACAAAGAAAACTCTTGAAAACTACATCGCATATATCCCCGATGAGTTCCTGAGCATCGAATAAACTGATAAAAACAAAGACCTTGCAGGACCGATAAAGTCCGCAAGGTCTTTTTATTATGCTTTGATTTCCTTAAATGATTATGGAGCCCGAGAATACGGTGATAGCATCACCGGTCATGTAAACTGCATCGTCGGTGTAGCGGATAACAAGGTCTCCGCCTTTTAGTCTTACAGTTATATTCTCGTTCTTGGGGCAGTAGCCGTTGAGAACAGCCGCTACAGCTGCCGCACAGGCACCTGTTCCGCAGGCCCAGGTCTCGCCGGAGCCTCTCTCCCATACACGCATTTTCAGCGTGTGATCGTCAATGACTTTGATAAACTCGGTATTGACTCTCTCGGGGAAGATCGGGTCGTTTTCAAAGAGGGGTCCTGTCTTTTCGATCTCGATGTTGTCGATATTCTTCATGAATACCACAGCATGAGGATTACCCATGGAAACACAGGTGATGTTATAATCCTTTCCGCCGATAGTCACCTTGCGGTCAACTATCCTGCCGTTTTCGTCAGCAGGCAGCGAAACGGGTATCTTTGCCGGGTCGAAGATCGCAGCTCCCATATTGACTGTAGCTCCGTTGACCTCGCCGTAGTGTCTTGTCAGGCTGATCTTCATTATTCCGCTGAGGGTCTCAACGTCAAAATCATCTGTATCAACAAGGCCGTTGTCCCGCATGAATTTGGATACACAGCGGATACCGTTGCCGCACATCTTTCCTTCAGAGCCGTCAAGGTTGAACATACGCATCTTTCCGGCTGCAACATCGGAGCGTTCGATAAAGATTATTCCGTCTCCGCCTATGCCGAAGTGTCTGTCCGAAAGCTTGAGAGCAAGTCCCTCGGGGTTGTCGATCTTCTTGTCAAAGCAGTTGAAGTAGATATAATCGTTGCCGCAGCCCTGCATCTTCGTGAATTCAAGGCGTTCCTTCTCGGTACGCATATTGTTGATATCAACGATCTCTGTATTCTGCTCGGTGAATTTAGAGCGTATCGAAGAAGCGATAGCGTTTGCTGTGTCTATAGAAGTAAGGCAAGGGATATTGCGCTCTACAGTCTTTCTTCTGATCTTTACGGAATCTCTGGTCGGTATCCTGCCCTTTGAAGAGGTCGAGATAACATAGGCTATCTTTCCGCTCTCGATAAGAGTCAGGGTATTTGCTTCTGAAGACTCATGTATCTTTGCAACTTCCTCACAGGCTATGCCGTGCTCTTCAAGGACTTTTGCCGTACCCTTTGTGGCATAGATCGTAAATCCAAGGTCTGCAAACTGCTTTGCTGTCTGGGGTATCTCACCCTTGTCGGAATTTCTGACGGTTATAAGCACACCGCCTCTGCTTCCAAGCTTGTATCCGGCTGCTGTAAGTCCCTTGTAAAGAGACTCTTCCAGCGAAGAAGCAACAGCAAGGACTTCACCTGTGGATTTCATCTCGGGTCCGAGCTGATTATCAACTCCGATGAGCTTTTCAAAGCTGAACACAGGTACCTTAACTGCAACATAAGGCGAATTGGGATAAAGCCCTGTGCCGTAGCCCATGTCCGAAAGCTTCTCTCCCAGCATCGCTCTTGTAGCAAGATCGACCATGGGAACGCCTGTAACTTTCGAGATGTAAGGGATGGTCCTCGAGGAACGGGGATTTACTTCAATTACATAAAGCTCGTCTTTGTAGATAAGATACTGGATATTTACAAGTCCCTTTGTGTTCAGGGAGACCGCAAGCTTCTTCGAGCAGTCGATTATGCGGTCGATAAGCTTGTCGCTGACGTTCCATGCAGGATATACGGCTATCGAGTCGCCTGAATGGATACCTGCTCTTTCGATATGCTCCATTATTCCGGGGATAAGGATATCCTCGCCGTCGCAGATAGCATCGACTTCAAGCTCGGGGCCCATAAGATACTTGTCTATCAGCACGGGATTCTCGATGCCCTGCGCAAGGATGATCTTCATGTACTCCTTGATGTCCTCGTCGTTGAAGGCGATTATCATATTCTGACCGCCGAGAACGTAGGAAGGACGCATGAGAACGGGATATTCTATCCTGTTTGCGACTTCAAGAGCTTCCTCCGTCGTCATAACGGTAAAGCCCTGGGGTCTCTTTATCTGGTGCAGCTCGAGCAGCTCGTCAAAGCGCTCTCTGTCTTCGGCTGCGTCGATAGAATCCGGCGGTGTTCCGAGAATATTCACTCCCTGCTCGGCAAGGAACTTCGTGAGCTTGATAGCTGTCTGTCCGCCGAAGGCAACAACAACACCGTAAGGTTTTTCAACGCTTATGATGTTCATAACATCTTCGTTGGTAAGGGGCTCAAAGTAAAGCCTGTCTGCCGTATCGAAGTCTGTGGAAACTGTCTCGGGGTTGTTGTTTACGATAACAACATCGAAGCCTCTCTCTTTAAGAGCCCAAACGCAGTGAACGGAAGCATAGTCGAACTCGATGCCCTGACCTATCCTTATGGGGCCTGAACCGAAAACGATGATAGTCTTGTTGCCGGTGTGGACACGCTTGATAAACTCAGATGCTTCATCCTCGCTGTCGTATGTGGAATAGAAGTATGGAGTCTGTGCAGCAAACTCTGCGGCGCAGGTATCGACCATTTTATAGACCGCACGCAGAGGCCTTTTTATCTTCTCGCCGGAAAGCCTTTCGATGACCTTATCCGGGAAGCCGAGCTTCTTGGCGTTGTGGTAGAGCTCGTAGGAGATGCTTCCCTTTTCAAGCTCCCTCTCCATTTCAACGAGCTTCAGGAGCTTGTATGTGAACCACGTGTCGATCTTTGTGATCTCGAAGATCTCCTCGGGTGTGACTCCCCTTCTGAGGGCTTCGTAAACCACGAAGATCCGCTCGTCACTGCAATCGTAGAGTCTTTCTCTTATCTCGTCGTCAGAGAGGGCAAAGAGCTTGGGCGACTGCATGGAATCATGTCCTATCTCAGCTCCGCGGACAGCTTTCATCATAGCCTGCTCGAAGCTTGTGCCTATGCTCATGACCTCGCCTGTGGCTTTCATCTGAGTGCCGAGTTCTCTCTTTGCATATACGAATTTATCGAAGGGCCATTTCGGCATCTTTACTACAATATAGTCGATAGAAGGCTCAAAGCAAGCGTAGGTCTTGCCGGTAACGGCATTCATTATCTCGTTGAGCTTATAACCGATAGCGATCTTTGTTGCAACCTTAGCGATCGGATAGCCCGTAGCCTTTGAAGCAAGAGCCGAAGAACGGGAAACTCTGGGGTTAACTTCAATGACTGCATATTTGAAACTGTTGGGGTCGAGTGCAAACTGGCAGTTGCAGCCGCCTTCAACTTCAAGGGTATCAACGATATTAAGAGCCGCAGTCCTCAGCATCTGATATTCTTTGTCGGCAAGAGTAACGCAGGGAGCAACAACTATTGAATCTCCTGTATGTACTCCGACAGGGTCAACGTTTTCCATGGAGCAGATAGTTATAACGTTGCCTGCGCTGTCACGCATTACCTCAAACTCGATCTCTTTCCAGCCGGAAACGCATTTCTCGACAAGGACCTGAGTTATCGGTGAAAGATAGAGGCCGTTTCTTGTTATCTCGCGAAGCTCTTCCTCGTTATTAACGATACCGCCGCCTGTTCCTCCGAGAGTGAACGCAGGACGGATTATGAGCGGATAGCCCACACCCTCGGAGTCTGCAAAAGCAACAGCCTCTTCAACTGTATTTACAACAGTCGAAGGTATGCAGGGCTGGCCGATAGACTCCATAGTGTCCTTGAACATCTGTCTGTCTTCAGCCTTGTCGATAGTCTCCGGCTTAGCTCCGAGGAGCTTTACTCCGTATTTATCAAGAAATCCGGATTTTGCCAGCTGCATCGAAAGTGTAAGTCCTGTCTGTCCGCCGAGAGTGGAAAGAACGCTGTCGGGTCTTTCCTTCTTGATGACACGCTTAACTGTCTCAAGGGTCAGCGGCTCGATATATATTTTGTCTGCCATAGCCTTGTCGGTCATTATCGTTGCAGGGTTGGAATTGATAAGAATTACCTCAAGCCCTTCTTCTTTTAAAGCCCGGCAGGCCTGTGTTCCTGCATAGTCGAATTCGGCAGCCTGTCCGATAACTATAGGGCCGGAGCCTATGACAAGTACGCGTTTAATATCTTTATTCAAAGGCATATCTATCACTCCTTATCCTTACAGTCATCTATCATCGCAACGAAACGGTCAAAGAGGAAGCCGGGGTCTTTCGGACCTCCGCAGGCCTCGGGGTGGAACTGCACTGAAAATGCAGGTTCACCGATGTATTTGATACCCTCGCAGGTGCCGTCGTTGGTGTTTACAAAGCTGACCTTCGCGTTGCCTGCAAGAGATTCGTTCACGACCGCATAGCCGTGGTTCTGGCTGGTTATATAAACTCGGCCTGTTTCAAGGTCGGTGACCGGCTGATTTGCTCCTCTGTGTCCGTATTTGAGCTTTTCCGTCTTAGCTCCGTGGGCAAGAGCGTAGAGCTGATGTCCGAGACATATTGCAAAGGTCGGGATATCCTTGCCGATGAGCTTTTTGAGCTCTGCGATTATCTCCGTATTCTCGGCAGGGTCTCCGGGTCCGTTGGAGAGCATGATGCCGTCGGGAGCAAGCTCCAGCACACGTTCGGCAGGAGTGTATGCCGGCACGACGATCACCTTGCAGCCTCTCTGTGTAAGCTGGTTCGCAATGCTTATCTTCGTTCCGAAGTCGTAAAGGACAACCGTCCTCTTGGCTTTGCCCTCCGGCTTAAGGGTATATTCCTTGTCGCAGGTCGTGTTCTTTACAGCATCAACGATAGTATAGTTCTTGAGCTCGTCAAAACTGAAGCCCGAGCCCTCGGCAACGATCTTTCCGTTCATAACACCGTATTCGCGGACGATCTTGGTCAAATGTCTTGTATCGATGCCGTACAGACCAACGATATTGTTCTGCTTTAAAAAAGTGTCAAGATCCCCCTCACAACGAAAGTTGCTGGGCTCCTGACACCATTCTCTGACAATATAAGCCTTGACCTGCGGACGGCTGCTCTGAAAATCCTCTGACATAACGCCGTAATTTCCGATAAGAGGAAACGTCTGGACGACTATCTGTCCGTAATAACTGGGGTCGGTAAGTGTTTCAACATAACCCGTCATCGAAGTCGTGAAAACTATCTCGCCGACAGCTTCACCCGAAGCGCCGAAGCTTTTTCCTTCAAAGATAGTACCGTTTTCGAGTATAAGATATGCTTTTTGCACTTGAAATTCCTCCTTCACATATCATTATCCTGTATATTATAGCACAACAAGATCGTTTTGTAAAGAGGGAAAGCCGTAAATTTTCGACAAACAAAATCGGGCATTCTCCGTCACATCTGACGGAAAATGCCCTTTAGCGTTATTTGGGCTGGTTTCCTTCGGGAGCAGGCTCGGGTTCGAGCCCCTGAGGGAAAAATTCCGCTACCGGGAAGGGTATCTTTTCAAACAGCTCGCAGGGAGTGTCTGTATTGGTGGAACACTCGCGCTCGGGGATGCTGTAGTCGTAAGCCGGTATCATGATCGGCACAGGCCTTTCAAGCTGGATTATCGAGAACACACCGATAGTGATCTGAACTGTATTTCCCGTTTCTCCTGTTACGAGACTTGCGTTAAGGCACATAGGCGGTACGATACTGACAGCTGCAACAGGCAGCTCTCCCATATCGCAGCACTCTGCGCAGCCGCTTGTGGCAGAGGGCAGCACAGGGACCGTCGTGGTGTTTGATGCAAAGCGCTGAGTATTGCCGTCGCTGCCGAAGAGGATCACACGCTTTGTGAAGGTGCAGGAACCGTAGATCACCGTGGGCGGTTCTCCCTGAGCGGTATAAGCTTCCACCTCGGCGCGGAAGGTGTAGGTAACATCGACGGTATAGAATCCCTTGTTGAAAGGTACCGGGTCGATGGCAAATGCCGCACCTACGCAGTCAACGCACTTTGTTTTTATATACAGCGCGTTGTCAACCGTTTCCTGAGCTGCCGTCGTAAAGGTAAGCTCAAGGTCTTCAAGGCAGTCCTGGGAGCTGCAGGAATCGAAGACCCTCATAGCATCCACGCAGACAGCCTCTTTGAATACATTCTGTTCGTTTTTATCTGGCATAAGATCATTCCTCCTTCGATCAAATCTATTACAATATATTCCTCTAAGGGCTCTATCGTTACAATTTCTGCCGAAGAGGATAAAAAAACGCTTCACCGGCAAGAGAAAAGCCTTGCGGTGAAGCGTCTGAAATTCCAATATTATAGTTCAAAGCTCAGGTGTTTTTGTCAACGGTCTTGAACTGCTTGAGGTTGCCGATCTTCTCATTGCGCTCGTCAAGCACCTTTTCCACATCTGCCCAGTCAAGCCCCTGATTGACAGCAAGCACCATAACGTGATAAAGAAGATCGTTTATCTCATTCTTCAGCTCATCGTTATCTCCGTTCTTTGCGGCGATGATAGTCTCGGAGGCTTCCTCACCTATCTTCTTGCATATCTTGTCAACGCCCTGCTGATAGAGATAGCAGGTGTAGCTCTTCTCGGGAGCTTCTCCCTTGTCGAACTGCTCCTTGCGGGCTTTAAGCACCTCGAAGATCTCCTGATAAACTGTCATTTATTCTTCCTCCTCATTATACATCTCGTTGAAAAAGCAACTGTAAGCTCCTGTGTGGCAGGCAACGCCTGTCTGCTCGACATTCACAAGCAGCGTATCGTTGTCGCAGTCGGAATAGATGCTTACTACCTTCTGCAAATGACCGCTGGTAGCTCCCTTGTTCCAGAATTCCTGCCTCGATCTGCTCCAGAACCAGGTATAGCCTGTCTCAAGAGTTTTTCTTAGGCTCTCCTTGTTCATATAGGCAAGCATCAGCACGGTTTTGGTATTTACTTCAAAGCAGATCGCCGGGATAAGCTCAGACTTTGCAAAATACTTGTCAAGGTCGTTTATGTCAATTTTTATCCTGCTCATATTATCTCCTATAGTTCTTACAAAGTAATCAGTCACGTTTCAACATCCCCATCTGTTCCACCAATGCTTTTTCTTTTCCGTTTTCCGAGGTGGTTCCGGAACTTTACTTAACTCTTTCTTACGTTCGATCTCTGTTTGTTCAGCTTTGCTGTACTCATCAAAAACATAGTTATACTTATCTATGATTTCCTCGTCAGAAAGAGATGCTGTTTCAGCATCAACAACAATACTGCCTACGTCGCGTGTAGCACACATTCCTCCGCCTTCGGCGGGTCTTCCGTTATAATAATCAAATCGCTTGAAGACAAGCTGTATCTTGTCCTTATCATCATCAATATCAAATACCTCGATATATCTGCTTTTTCCGCTTGCACCCATACCTCCGACACAATTCAGCATAATATCCTTGTCGAAAAAGATTTGTTTTATAGGTTCTTTTGATTGCATTTCCAGATTCCCCTCCCAATTTCCAAAGCGAGTTAAATAACATCAGCATCATCTATCACAGCGACCTGATAATCGTCTTCATAAATGATCTTCCCCACATAGTCTGTATAAACTATATCATAGGGCACTTTGTACTTATCAAGCAAAGACATAAGTATCTCGGCTTTTTCTTTCATCAGCTCATAACTTTCGGTCTTGAAATAAGTTATGGCTCCCTGAGGATTATCGTTGTTGTCGCCGTAGAAAGGAGGCTCCGGCAGATTTTCCTTGAACCATTTTTCAGTCTGCTCGTAGAGCGCTTTGTCTTCCTCGGAATAGACGCCGTCTCTTACCCTGCGCCAGTTAAGGATGAACACGCCAACAGGCTTTCCCGTCCTGTACGCAAGCTCACGGCCTTGTATCCGCATATACTTTTTCATTGTCAATTTCCCTTATGTCCACAGCGTGGTGATGAACGTCGGAACGGACTTGTCCTCTGCCTTGAAACCAAACTTCTCGTAAAACGGCAGCGCTGTCTTATATGCGATCAGCACGATACGCAGATAATCCTTGTATTTTTCCTTGAGCATCTCTATCAGCCTGGTGCCGATGCTATGGCCCTGATACTCGGGATCAACAAGCAGATAATGCACATATGCGTTCATCACGCCGTCGTCAAGTGCGCAGATCATCCCTATGAGCTTGTCGCCGTCCCAGGCCGAGAAAACCGTTTCAAAATTTTTCATAGCAACAGTAAGCTTCTCAGGAAAATGCCCCGACGACCACTCGACCGACAGAAAAAGCCTTTCAAGCTGCTGCTGGGTAAAATCGTGTATATCCTTGTATTCTATCATGATCTTATCCTATCCACCATTCCGGAGTAAGCTCTCCGAGAGTTATGACTCTGCCCGATCCGTAATCGTGCATGATCTCAATATTCTTGTATGTTTCGGGCATCAGCTGCACCATAAGCTCCCGACAGGCTCCGCATGGAGATCCTTTGCCCTCATTGGGAGGGATGCAAAGAACCTTG
>CAMVOF010000074.1:0-10802 GCA_947169055.1 uncultured Clostridia bacterium | reverse complement strand
AAACAGATCAGCCTCCTTTTCTGATTTTTCCTGTATCATACTATGAAAAAAGAGGCTCGGGGGTTACGGGATAATAAAATGCGAAATAGATCATAAATGTCTCCGGCAAATGCGCTGCGCGTTGTATTTTGCTTTTCTAACTTTGACAAATCCCTCGCTCTGTGCTATAATGGTATTGATCTGCTATCATTAAATTAAGGAGGCATTATCTTATGAAAACTGCACTTGTGACCGGCGCAAGCTCCGGCATCGGACGGGAGATCGCTGCAAGGCTCGACAGCCTCGGCTTCCGCGTTATCCTTTGTGCAAGACGCACAGACAGGCTCGAGGAGCTTGCTGCTCAGCTCAAAAACGATGCTGTTATCATCACAGCCGATCTTTCCGACAGGGCTGAATGCTACAGGCTTTACGAAGAAACCAAGGAACTCGGCGTTTCCGTTCTTATCAACAACGCAGGCTTCGGTGCCATCGGCTGCTTTGACGAGACCGATCTTGACCGCGAGCTTTCGATGCTGGATGTGAACTGCGCGGCGGTTCATATACTTACAAAGCTGTTCTTAAAAGACTTCCTCGAAAAGGACAGAGGCTTTATCCTGAACGTTGCTTCGTCGGCAGGACTTATGCCCGGCGGACCTCTTATGGCGGCATACTATGCGACGAAGGCTTATGTTGTAAGCCTGACCCGTTCGATCAGCGAAGAACTGAGGGCAAAGAACACGAGAGTGAGCATCTCTGCACTTTGTCCGGGGCCTGTAGAGACGGAATTCAACGATGTGGCAAGCTGCGAATTTGCTGTCAAGGGGATAAGCGCAAAGCAGTGTGCAGAGGAGGCTCTCAAGGGGCTCTTTGCAAGGGAGACTATCGTTGTTCCCGGAACGCAGATGAAACTTGCAGCCCTCGGAGCAAAGCACGCACCCTCGAAGCCCATGCTCAAGGCGACAATGGCTGTGCAAAGTGCAAAGATAAAGGACAAAGATCCAGTTTAATATTCTTTCATTTAGCAATATTACGCCAAGTCGCCTAAAATAACCTGCATTATTTGTGCATAGTGCTGTAGAAAACGATTCCAAATTTGTAAATATAACCAGTTGAAAAAAGCAGTAAAATACTGTACAATAATTATATAAATATATTTTTATAAATATAGTTTTGGAAAGGAAGTTATAACTATGAAAATTAGGAAGCTCTTTGTTGGCATGACTGCTGCTGCTCTTGCTTGCAGCGCAATGGCTATCAACGCATCCGCTGTCCAGAATTCCGAAGGCATCAAGGAAGGCTATGCTTACCTTGGCTTCGCCGATCTTGACTGGGTAGTTACCGGTTGGGGCAAGTCTGACGACAAAGTTCCGATCGCATCTATCGAAACTGCTCCCGAGATCACCGGCAACGGTCAGTACACCATCAAGGTTGACATCTCCAAGGGTGTTGACGTTGGCGCTGACGAGCCTTATGACTGGGCAAACGGAATCGCTTGCATGGGCGTAAACATCTGGGGCGAGAAGTTCTTTGATGCTGATGCAGGTCTGCCTACCTTCACTGTAACTCTTGACAAGGTCACCTGGGACGGCAACGAAGTTACGATCAAAGGTGTTCCCCTCGTAAACTGCGAGGATGACGGTGTTCGTTTCAACCTCTACAATGAGTGGGGCCAGAAGACCTATGACGAAGCCAAGACAACTTGTGCAGATCCCGACAAGGGCACAAATACACCTGTAGCAGTTGACGAGATCGGTGAGTGGTCCACTATCGAAGTAACATTCACTATCAGCGGTCTGCCTGAGGACGAAGGCGGCACAGATGACGGCGGCGAAACTCCCGAAACTCCCGAGAATCCCGAGACCCCCGAAACTCCCGAGACTCCTGAGACTCCCAAGACTCCCGATACACCCGCAACTCCTGCTACTCCCGCTACTCCCGCAACACCCGCTGCTCCTACAGACGGCGGCAATGGCGGCAACAACACCGAAGCAGGTGCTGCAGCCGGTATCGCTCTTGCAGGTCTTGCAGTTGCAGGCGCTGCATTCGTAGCAACCAAGAAGAGAAAGTAATTCGATCTGAATTGAACCTCTGACAAAATCGATAACGAAAGAGCCGAGCTTATGCCCGGCTCTTTTTTTTGCTTATGCGGATCCTTAAAAGCTAATTATCCCGGCGAGAGGCAGCAAAGCGGCATTTCCCCTCAAAAGCTGTCCTTCCCCCGAAGGGGAAGGATAGCTTTTCATCTAATTTTCCCGGTGAGAGGCTGCTAACCTGCAAAGCTCATACTTGTGCTTTGTTGCAAGGCCGCCGCGGATATGCCTTTCGCGTTTGTTCTGCTCGAGAAGCTCCCTCACCTGAGCGTAGAGCGGCGGTGAGAGCCTTTTCAGCCTTTCTGTAAGATCTTTATGTACCGTTGATTTGCTTATCCCGAAATGCACGGCCGTTGCCCTCACTGTCGAGCTGTTTTCGAGAGTGTACTGCGCAAGCATAACGGCACGTTCCTGGTCTGAATCTGTCATCTGATCTCACTCCAATACAACGTTTTCGTATTAGAGTTTATGCAGACGGCAGCTGTGATATTACTTGCAGGCAAAGGAAAAACGGTATATCATCCCTGCCCTGGGGCAAGGCGATATACCGTCTTCGCCGATATTTTTGCGCGTCTGCGCGTTGAGGTCTTTGTTTATCAGCCGTAGAAATCCTGTACCCAGCACTGGGTGCTCATATCGTAGGCTATACCTATGCGTGTGAAGTTGGGATTAAGGATATTCTCCTTGTGCTTTCCTCCTGCAAGATAGGTGTACATCCAGCCGTACCAGCCGTTCTCGTCATCCCTGTAATACATGGCTTCCCAGGCATTGAGATATCCGAAGGCTATGTTTTCGCCGACGAAGCAGTTATCACTGCCCATGCTCTGCTTGATGAAGTCCGTGGATCTCTGTCCGTTGGGACGGTCGTGGCTGAAATTCGTTGCGATCTCTGCACATCTTGTCTTAGCGACTTTGCAAAGATCTTCGTCCAGGTAGATCTTAGGAACACCTGCCTGCTCGCGGGCATCGTTCACATATTTCAGGACCTCTTCCTGAACAGCGTCTCCGACGTAGATCTTATCGGGAGTGTAGTCGGGCTTTTCGGGCTCAACTATATCGACATTTCCGCCGTTTCCTCCGCCGTTGTTGCCGGAGCCTCCGTTATTGCCGGAACCGCCGTTGTTTCCGGAGCCGCCGTTGTTTCCCGAACCTCCGTTATCGTTTCCGCCGTTTCCTCCGTTGTCGTTACCGCTGCCGCCGTTACCGCCGTTTCCGCTGCCGCCCTGACCGTCATCAGCAGGCGGTGCTACAGGAGCAGGAGTCGTGGTGGTGGTGGTAGTCGTTGTAGTCTCGGGCGGGATATATTCCGGCTCGGGGGGCTTGGTCTCGGGTGCCGGTGCTGTAGTCTTTTTCTTTTCCGTGGTCTTTTCCTTGACTGTTGTGGTGGTCTCTTCCGGCTCTTCGTCGGGTGCCACAGTGGTGGTGGTCTCAGGAGCTACCGTCACCGCCGGAGCAGTAGTCGTTGTAGCCGTTCCGCCGGCAGGGTCTTCTCCCTGACCTGCGTTCTGCGATCTGCTTACTGTTACTTCGCTTTCCGAAGCCGGGACCGATGTATATATCTTTTCTGCCGGGAACTCATAGGACCCGCAGGAAACAAGAGCGCCGACAAGCATTATTGCTGCACACAAAGCTGAAACTGTCTTTATCTTTAGTTTCATAACAGCACCTCCTTGCAAACTTTTGCCCATATATATTATACCACCAAGGGAAGAAATTGTCAATCACATATAAAACTGTACATAAATAATTAAAAAACATTGTGAAAAACAAACAAAGCGATGCAATGTTTTTGCACCGCTTTGCATAAAATTAAAAGTTAATATTTTTACGTAATATTGCAGTTATTTATCCTCTTTGTCGTCAACCACTTCAACGTATCCGTTTGCATCCTCGGCACCTTCTGCAAGGTCGTCGGCTGCACGCTTGATAGCTTCTTCACGGGACTTTTCAAGGGCATCGGTTATGTCCTTGCCGAGAAAATCGGGAAGCTCCATGCCTGCCTGCTTGAAGAGATCTCCGAGGGGAGGAACGGACTGCATAAGGCCGCTGAGGAAGTTAGCTGTGGAGCCCTTCCCGTCCGAGCCTGAGCCTGTGTCCCAAACTGTGATCTTGTCGATCTTGATGTTCTTGATAGCCTCTACCTGGATAGCGATGAGCTGCTCCAGCTTGTCGGCAACGATCAGCTTGACTGCTGCATCTGCGTTTCCGCCAGCAGCCTCCACCAGCTTTCTCATACCTTCTGCCTGCTTGGAGAGTATCTCCTGATTACCCTTAGCCTCAGCTTCCATCTTAGCGAAGATAGCATCTGCTTCGCCTCGTGCCTTGCGGCGTGCAACTTCGGCCTCTGCCTCTGCTGCGATCTCGGCTTCCTGCTTTGCCACCTGAGCCTTAACGATGATGTCAGCCTGCTGGGTAGCTCTTTCAAGTTCGGCACGGGTACGCTCTGCTTCCTGCTGAGCGACATAAGCTTCCTGCTTTGCCTTTGCGGCCTGAACAGCCTCGGCAGCAGTTGCCTGACGGAGAGCCTCAGCCTCTGCCTCACGTCTCTTGGCCTCGGACTGTGCGATCTCTACCTTAGCGGAGTTTTCGCCGTCGATAGCCGAAGCGTTTGCGGAAGCCACCTGGATACGCTGATCCTTCTGGGCGTTTGCCTGACCGATCTCACCGTCGCGGTGCTTCTCGGCAACAGACTTCTTGGCGTCGTTGATAGCCTTTGCAGCTGCTTCCTTACCGAGAGACTCCAGGTATCCGGACTCGTCGGTGATATCCGTTACGTTTACGTTTATAAGTCTGAGACCTATCTTCTTGAGCTCGATCTCAACGTTGTTCGATACAGCGATGAGGAACTTGTCTCTGTCGGAGTTGATCTCCTCGATATCCATTGTTGCGATTATCAGACGGAGCTGACCGAAGATTATATCCTTTGCAAGCTCCTGCACCTCGATCATCTTGAGTCCCAGCAGACGCTCGGCAGCGTTCTGCATGATGCCGGGCTCGGTGGAGATGCCGACTGTAAATCTTGAAGGAACGTTGATACGGATGTTCTGCTTTGAAAGTGCATTTTTCAGATCGACGTTGATGGAGATCGGCGTCAGATCCATGTACTGGTAGCTCTGCAGCACGGGAACTATGAAAGCTGCACCGCCGTGGATGCACTTGGCGCTCTTGGTCTGGCCGTTCTTGTCCGTGCCGACCTTACCGTAGATGACCAGCACCTTGTCGGAGGGGCACTTGCGGTATCTTGAAAGTATGGCGGCTATCGTCGCGAACAGTACCACTGCTACCACGCAGATGATGATAAGGGTTTCCATTGGCATATTCTTGTCCTCCTTATAAGAAACATTGTTCTACATTATTATACATTATTATGCGATGATTTGCAATACTCTGATAAATTTTTCTTCACGAATTTTTATCATTTTCTTCCCGGCGCTTTTCGTTTTTTTCGATCCTTGAAGTCGATGCGACGGCATATACGGCAGCAGATGTCATGCAGCTGGTCGAAATGATCATCATGCTGCTGTTTTCAAGCAGCACATAAAGCCCTATGAACAGCCACCCCACTGCGAGGGTCAGAAGGACCGTTCCGCTTTGCCGGTAATATTGGCTTTTAACATCCGGGCTTTCATCCATAGCTTTCCGCTGCGAAGCAGAAGCCCAGATCCAGGCGTTATTGAAAAGATAGCCTTTCTCCCGAAGCTGCCGCACTCCTGCGAGCGTGAACAGCGCTGATACTCCGAACATGATCGCAGCAAGCCAGATCATAAGCTCACCTCCGTTTTATGACTCACTCCTCCGGCTCGACAACTACCGTGTCTCCCCTCAGGTCGGTTATCCTAACCTGAGTGCCGGTCTTCAGTATCTCTCCTTCGTTGGTCACTGCCGAGAGCTCCCGGAACTGTCCCTGAACGGTGACAGTCACCTTGCCCTCTCCCTCGCCCTTTGCAGGCACCGGGATATAGACCGTAGCCGTCAGCCCGAGGCAGTTCTTTATCTCGAATGTCCCGTTCTCGGCAAGACGGGCGGAAAGCTGCACGATCTTTGCTATGGCGAACATCACTATGAAACCTATGGCGAAACCGATGCCGAAAGCAAGCCCCGAGGGCAGTCCGCCGTGTATGGCGACGATGGTCGTCCAGCTGAACACCGTGAGAAATGCGATGATTGTCTGCAGCGTGAACATTCTCATGGACGAGAAATCAGAAGGATTGCCGCCGTCCCAGCGACAGATCGTGGTTAAGATCGACGCCGGACATATCGGTATGTACGCCGAAGCCTCCGTGCATTCCTCCGCCGTCAAAGTCGATACCCGAGGTATCCGAGACATCGACTCCGCTTCCGCCGTCGTGCATACCAAAGATAGCAAGCAGCGTCTGCAGCAGAAGCAGCAGGGTCGAAGGCAGTGCGATGCAGTAAAGCACCTTTAATATAGTGCTGAGTCCCTCCCACCATTCATTCATAGCGATCTCTCCTTTCGTTGCGATATGTAAATATCATTTACATAGATTATACCCTGTTTCGCTCAAGTTGTCAATATCTTTTTGATAGAATTTCCCTGTTTCCGGGGGATATTTTTGTATAGTTTTGCACAAATATCGTAAAATTGCCAAGTTTTTTACCATTTTCTATTGACTTATGGAAAAGTGCGTGATAATATAAATGTAAATAATATTTACATTATCGAAAGGAGGCCCGGCTATGGACAGAACAGAGCTCGGAAAACGCATAAAAGAAGCCCGCCTTGCCAAGAAGCTGACACAGGCCGAGGTGGTAGGTACATTTATAACAAGGAATATGCTGAGCCAGATCGAAAGCGGCAATGCCCTGCCCTCGGTCAAGACTTTGCAGTATCTCTGTGAGAAGCTGGAGATACCCATGTCCACCTTCGAGACCGAAGACGGCACGGCACAGGCCGAGAAGAACCCGTATCTCAAGCTGAGGGATGCCTTTGCCCAAGAGCGCTACGAGGAGATCGTTTCCTGCGAGGAGTGCGAGAATTACGGCGACGAGCTTGCGGCACTGAAAGCGAGATCCCTCCTTGCCCTTGCCGCCAAGGCAGACAAGCAGGATGTTGTGTCCTTGCAGCAGGCTGCCGACAGAGCACGCGCAGCCGCCGAGCTTGCAGGCCGGGGCATCTATGCCAACGACTCCGTCCGCTCGGAGGCGCAGCTGCTTTTCAATTCCCTTGCGCAGCAGCTTTCGGACTACTACAAAAGCATGATCGACACCGAGCTTGCCCAGACTCTCGGAGAAAAGGACTGATGATCTTGAAGAAAACAGCTCTCCTTGCCGTGCTGGCAGCATTTGCCCTTTGCTCCTGCGGACAAGCCTCTTCTTCCGAGGCTTCCCACAGCTCTGCAGAAACGACGGCAGCTCCCCCTGCTACAACAACGCCCAAGGCTGAGCCTGCCGATGCAGAGATGACTTCGCAGACAACAACGGAAACAACAACGACTGCTGCGGAAGAAGTATCGTCCGCTGAAGAAACATCGGAGCCGGAAAGCGAACCTGAAAGCGAAGCAGAGCCGGAGGATATAATCCTTGAGACCGTGCTTTTCGACCAGCTGTCGGGAAGGAACGTGGCCAGAGTCGGCTGCGGACCCACAAGCGTGGCCATGATACTCGTATCGGAAAAGCAGCTCGATATAACTAAGGACGACGCTGTGGAGCTTGCCTACAGCAGGGGTTTCTACTACTGGGCAGGAGAGAATTTCACCTCGGGCTTCGGAGCGACTCAGGAAAATATGCAGCAGCTTTTTGCAGCCTACGGTTTCCAAAGCACCATCGACCACCTCTGGGAAGAGGACGACGAGGCTGTGCTCGACAAGATCGACACCCTGCTCTCGGAGGGGCACAGGATAATGCTGGGGCACTGCAGGGCTGACGGTGTGCTGCACTATGCGGTGATCTTCGGCAGGCGGACAAGCAGCGGAGAGATCAGCTA
This sequence comes from uncultured Clostridia bacterium, assembly GCA_947169055.1. GTDB lineage: Bacteria > Bacillota > Clostridia > Oscillospirales > Ruminococcaceae > FB2012. Next base: position 2,789 of record CAMVOF010000074.1, on the reverse strand, counting down.
TCTGATAAACGATCCCCAGGGCGGCTTTGAAGCCCAATGGACGGCGGAGGAGCTTCTCGAAAGCCTGCACAGGACAAACGCAGCTGACGGCTCCACAGTCAACGGGCTCGTCAAGGGCATACAGTGGATAAGCGGATAACTGTACAATATTCCGGACTTTAAATCAAGGCATACAAAAAGACACTTTCACCGCGATGATGAAAGTGTCTTTGTTTTACAGCTTTACTTTCTCTTCTTTGCAGCTATCGCTGCTGCGGCAACTGCGGCAAGGATACCTAAGCCTGCTGCTGCGCCTGTTCCGGGGTTGGAGCCGGGTGCAGGAGCTGCGCTTTCCGGTTCGGAGCTGTCGGGTGTGCTGCTGTCGGGCCCGGAGCTGTCGGGAGTGCTTGAGTCAGGTGTGCTGGAATCCTCGGGCTCGGGTGTGAGCATCGGGATATCCTGCAATTCAAGGGTCTGATCCTCAAAAACATCGTTTATGAAGTTTGCCGTGTAAATTGTAGTTCCCTTTTCGGTCTCTGTTGCAGGGGTCTTGACCTCGCTTTTGGCAACTGCCCTCTCCGAAAGGATGTGGCCGTTATCTCTGTTGCAGACCACAGTCGCTGTGCAGTAAGAGCCGTCCTCTGCCCACTCGTATTCAGGCTCGCCCCAGTCGTGGCCGCCAAGATCGTCCAATTCCCAAGAGCCTTCCTCGATCTCGTTGTTGCCGTTCTTGTCGCCGAAATAGTGATATACCATTTCCTGCTCGCCTACATCCTCAGTGTAGAACCAGTATGCCGTGTTGCCGCCCTCTTCGCAGGTCGGATCAACAGCTTCAACGGCAGTGAGCGCAGGGACTTTTTCGATGTGCCAAAGGTCTTCCTCAGCATCGTATCTTACCTTGAAGTTCATTCCGTCTTCAATGTGTAAGACAGACGGATAAACGCTATCTCCATATATATTATAGCAAACAAGGTCACCGTTGCCGTTGTAATATAATGCTTTAACGCCGTCCCAAACCTCTCCCTGGTACAGGGTATAGACATTGTTCCCGTCGTCATAAAAATCGTACTCTGTTTCCGAATCATATTTCAGATCCCCGCTTGTCCCGGCGGTAAATACAGCTTCATCGGGCGAGATTATAATACCCTTATCGATGTCATCGCTGTCTTTATCCAAGTCCGTCCTGCTTTCGAGCTCATCCGTCCAGACAAATACATATTCACCATCATTGAACCAATTGAAAATATAGTAATAGCTGCCGGGAGCCCTGAGCCCGGAAGGATCAGATCCTGTATCAAGGTAATTAGGATCAAAATCGTCAAAATAAAAATTACTATAATAATAGTCCAGCATATAAATACCGCCGTCATGCACAAAGAAGAAATCATGATAATCTTCATAACCCTCAGGGTCTGAGTCTAAGATCTCTTCACGGTGCTCGACTATCCACGCCTTTGCGTCTTCGGGCGAGATATCTCCTACGGTCCACTTGTCGATCTGATAGGGCTTTGTTACCAGCCGGAAGGTGAAATCGCTTTCCTCTTCTCCGCCTGCTTCGGCAAATGCGCCTAAGGGACAGAGACTTGCAGCCATAGCTGCTGTGGTGATGAATGCCAGTGCAAGTTTTTTGAGCTTCATATCTTTTCCTCCTTTTTGTATGCTATTTTTTTAATACAAAATATTAACATAAAGTTAAAATATTCCAATTTTATTATACCATATTATTAAGTGTAAGTAATAACGAATTGTTAACCAAATATTAAATTTGTATAAACTATGTCTCGAGACAAAAAGAAAAAGCATACCCTGCACACGGCATAATATGCCGGGCAGGATATGCTTCCCTGTTTTATTCGATTCAGTCTCTTACGTCCTCGTCTTTCAGATTTCCGAGGGAGAGAGATTTAAGATACGCGTTTATGAAGCCGTCCAGGTCGCCGTCCATTACGGCGCCGATGTTGGCGGTCTCGAAATCGGTGCGGTGATCCTTCACCAGCTGATAGGGCATAAAGACATAGGAGCGTATCTGCGAACCCCAGGCGATCTCCTTCTGCACGCCCTTGATGTCCTCGATCTTCTCCAGGTTCTGCTGCAGCTTGATCTCAAGGAGCTTTGCTTTCAGCATTCTCATGGCGTAGTCGCGGTTCTGGAACTGGGAACGCTGAGTCTGGCAGGCTGCGACGATGCCTGTGGGCTTGTGTATCAGTCGTACCGCCGAGGAGGTCTTGTTGATGTGCTGACCGCCGGCACCCGACGAACGATACACCTGCATCTCGATGTCCTCGGGACGGATATCTATATCAACATCCTCGGGGAGGTCGGGCATAACGTCAACGGCTGCGAAGGATGTATGCCTTCTGCCCTGGGAATCGAAGGGAGACACGCGCACAAGGCGGTGGATGCCTGCTTCGCCCTTGAGGTAGCCGTAGGCGTTCTCGCCCTCGATAGCGATAGAAGCGGACTGCATACCTGCCTCGCTTCCCTCCAGGATATCCAGGACATTGACCTTGAAGCCGTGAGCCTCAGCCCAGCGGGTGTACATTCTGTATAGCATCTCGTTCCAGTCCTGAGCCTCTGTTCCGCCGGCACCGGAATGGAAATTGAGGATAGCGTTGTTCTTGTCGTACTCGCCTGTGAGCAGCGAAGCAAGGGTGAGAGCATCCACCTGAGCGGCAAGGGACTTGAGCTCCGCCTCGATGTCGGCGATCATGCCCTCGTCGTCCTCCTCGGCAGCCATTTCCAGCATTACCTCGATGTCGTCGGCGGACTGTGTGAGCTTGTCGTATTTTTCCAGCCTGCCCTCGAGGGTG
>CAMVOF010000073.1:0-10873 GCA_947169055.1 uncultured Clostridia bacterium | reverse complement strand
TCCCACATTATCAGCGACAAAATATATTATACACTATCCCTCCGACTTTGTCAAGTGCTTTTTATCAAAAAGATTTCGACTCAAAAAAAGAGCCAAAAATCCCTACAAAAAAAAGAGCCAAAAATTCCCTGTGCCTATTGACAAATCAAATTTTATATTGTAAACTATAAATAGCATTTTGCTGAATCTTTTAATTTTTTATTTAGGAGTGATTTACTATGATCTGTAATTCATGCGGCGCACCCAATCCCGATGGCGCAGAACGCTGCGCATCCTGCGGCCAGCCTCTCGTTCAGGCTCAGGCTGCTTATGGCGCACCTGTTGGCGGAGCAGGCGCTCCCTTCCAGAAGAGAGAGATCGTTATGGCGATCATCCTCAGCGTTATCACCTGCGGCATCTACGGCATCTACTGGTTCGTTAAGCTCACAGACGAGTCCAACATGATCGCTGAGACTCCCACAGCAAGCGGTGTTATGGCTCTCGTTTTAACTATCGTTACCTGCGGTATCTACGGTATCTACTGGGCTTACAAGAAGGGCGAGACTATCGACAAGTTCAATGCTTCAAGAGGCATGGCTGCAACTAACAATGCGATCATCTATCTTGTACTCGAGCTTGTATTCCCGATAGCTATCTACATTCTCCTCCAGAATGAGCTCAACAAGATCGCACAGGGACAGTAAACAACAACTGCGCCTGTCTCTCCTGAAACGATACGGAGTCGTGCTGGCTCTGCTTGCGGCTTATTACGTTTTTGTCAGGCTGACGGATCTTGGTATCCCCTGCCCGATAAGATCGCTTACCGGATATAAATGTCCGGGCTGCGGTATAAGCAGGATGCTCATGCACTTCTCAAAGCTTGAATTTCAGGAGGCTTTCCAAAGCAACGCTTTGCTGTTTTTCGTAGTGCCCGCGCTTGCTGTGTGCACAGTGATAAAGGTGATATTCGTCCCCGATGTGCTGATGCCCGAAAGCCGGTTCTACAAAGTATCCACTGTGATACTTCTTATAGCACTTCTCTGCTTTGATATTTTACGAAACATATTCGGCTTTTGACCCGGGAGCATAGGCGCTCTCGGGTCTTATGCTGTCATTTTTACGGAAGGAAGTCTTTGGCTTTGGATAAGATCACTTTTTTCAGGGATCTTGCAATTATATTCTTGTGCGCTAAGATCTGCGGCATCGCTGCCCAGAAGCTTAAAGCTCCGCAGGTGGTGGGAGAGATCGTCGCCGGACTGCTGATCGGACCCTCGGTCTTCGGCTGGGTCGGACAGAGCGATTTTCTCTCGATGATGGCGGAGATAGGTGTTATCCTGCTGATGTTCAGCGCAGGGCTCGAGACAAATATGAGAGACCTGCTCAAAACAGGACCCAAGGCTCTGCTGGTCGCCTGCATGGGCGTGTTCGTTCCTCTTTGTGCAGGAACTCTGCTTTACAGCGCATTTTTCGGCTTTGCCCCTATAGGCAGCGATGAGTTTTTCAGGGCAGTGTTCATAGGCACGATAATGACAGCCACATCCGTGGGCATCACCGTGCAGGCTCTCAAAGAGCTGGGAAGGCTCAAGGGAGAGATAGGCACGCTTATAATGAGCGCCGCCATAATCGACGATGTTATCGGTATCATCGTGCTGACCTTCGTTGTGGGCTTCAAGGATAAGGACGCAAACCCCATGGACGTTGTTCTCCGCACGGGTCTGTTCATCATCTTTGCGATAGGCGTCGGCTTCGTCTGCTATCTCATCTTCAAGTTCATCGACAAGCGCTACCCCCACCGCAGAAGAGTGCCCATACTCGGGCTTGCGCTCTGTATGTTCCTGGCCTATGCCGCCGAGAGATATTTCGGCATCGCCGACATCACAGGCGCTTACGTTGCGGGACTTATTCTTTGCAGCCTGCACGACTCCAATTACATCGCAAGGAAAGTCGATATCAACTCCTACATGGTCTTCGGGCCGGTGTTCTTTGCGAGTATAGGACTAAAGACGGAATTCAGCGGCTTCACCCTCGGACTGCTGGCATTCTCACTGTGCTTTGTCGCAGTGGCGATGCTCAGCAAGATAATCGGCTGCGGACTTATCTCAAAGGCCATGCGCTATTCCTGGCGTGACAGCGCAAAGGTGGGTGTCGGGATGATGACCCGGGGAGAAGTTGCCCTCATAGTCTCACAGAAGGGGCTGTCTGTGGGTATGCTTGACCCGAAGTATTTCACCTCGGTCATCCTGCTGATAATCGTTTCCTCAGTTTTGACGCCGATAATTTTGAAGCTGCTTTTCCGCGGAGAACCCCTTCCCCCAGACGAGGAAACAGAGGCCGAAGCTCCTGCCGAAGCAGCGGCAGCACAGGGCACTTAGTATATCTTTACATCTAAAACGATTTATGAAAACGCTTTCATTGTTCCAAGCGGAGAATTAACAAAAAATTTTGAGTCAGCTTCTTGCTAATTGCTGAAAATGTGGTATAATTAAACTATGATGAGCTCAGGCGCCTGCTGCATAGCAGGAGCATGATGAATACTATTGATGAGGTGATAGCTATGAATGAAATGGAACTCTACAAGCTGTGGTGCGAAAAGGCAGTTGACGACCCCGATCTTCAGACCGAACTGAAAGCCATCGAAGGCGACGCCGACGCTATCCAGGACAGATTTTACCGCGATCTTGAATTCGGCACGGGCGGTCTCCGCGGAGTTATCGGAGCAGGCTCTTTCAGGCTGAATGTTTATACCATAAGACGTGCAACACAAGGTCTTGCCGACTACGTGAACGAGGCTTTCGAGAATGCAGCCGTAGCTATCAGCTATGACTCCCGTATAAAGAGCGATGTTTTCGCCAAGGAAGCTGCCGCAGTTCTTGCCGCAAACGGCATCAAGGCTTATATCTATTCCGAGCTTATGCCCACACCCTGCCTCTCCTGGGCAGTAAGAGAGCTTGGCTGCAAGGCAGGTATCATGGTGACAGCCTCCCACAACCCTGCAAAGTACAACGGATATAAAGTTTACGGCGAAGACGGCTGCCAGATCACTCTTGATGCAGCCAATGCCGTTATCGGAAAGATCAACAGCGTCGATATGTTCGGCGGTGCAAAGACCATGAGCTTTGAGGATGCTCTTGCTCAGGGCAGCGTTGAATACATCAAGCAGGAAGTGATCGACAAGTATCTCGACAAAGTTGCCGAGCAGGGGATCCACACCGATCTCGTTGCTTCCAGCGGTCTCAAGGTGGTTTACACTCCCCTCAACGGCACAGGCAACAAACCCGTAAGAGCTATACTTAAGAAGATAGGCATAAGCGAAGTCACAGTCGTTCCCGAGCAGGAGCTGCCGGACGGCAACTTCCCCACCTGCCCCTTCCCGAACCCCGAGATCAAGGAAGCCCTTGCAAAGGGTCTCGAGCTCTGCAAGACAGTCAAGCCCGACCTGCTGCTTGCCACAGACCCGGACTGTGACAGAGTAGGTATCGCAGTTCCCGATCCCGACGGCAACTATGTGCTCTTCTCCGGAAACGAAGTGGGAGCTATGCTGCTCAAATACATCTGCCAGGAGAGAACAGCTCTCGGCACCATGCCCGAAAGACCTGTTGCAGTCAAGACTATCGTTACCACGGATATATGCAAGAAGATCGCTGACGAATACGGCGTTGAGCTGAGAGAAGTTCTCACAGGCTTCAAGTTCATCGGCGAGCAGATCGGTTTCCTCGAGGCTGACAACGAAGCCGACAGATATATCTTCGGCTTTGAAGAGAGCTACGGTTATCTTGCCGGCTCCTATGTCCGCGACAAGGACGCAGTGGTAGGCTCCATGCTCATCTGCGAGATGGCTGCCTTCTACCGCACAAAGGGCATCTCCCTGCTCCAGGCAAGAGAGGCTATGTACAAGGAATACGGCAACTACGTTCACACCCAGGCTTCCTTCCAGTGCGAGGGTGCTTCCGGCATGGAGAGGATGAAGGAGATCATGGCCGATCTCAGAAATGCTCCTCCCGCAGAGATAGGCGGTCTCAAGACCGAGTCTGTTGCAGACTACGTTGCTTCCGAAGAGACGGATATGGAGACAGGTGCAAAAACTGCCCTCACTCTCCCGAAGAGCGATGTTATCGCATACAAGCTGGCAGACGGTGCAAGCGTAATAATCAGGCCCTCCGGCACAGAGCCGAAGATCAAGGCTTACTACACCACCATCGGCGACACAAGAGACGCAGCATCCTCCCTCGAACAGACGATAGCCGCAGATTTCAAGAAGATCCTTGGATTTTAAGTCGGTGCCCCGACGGGTCGCAGCGGCGACAGCGCTTGACGCGTGACGCAAGCAGAGCTTGCTTACGTCGATAGAAAGATATCATATCCCACGCGAGCTTGACTTCATCGAAAGCGGAACTAACAAATAAAAACAGCAGCAGCGCACAGGGGATCGTCCCTATGCGCTGCTTTTTCTTTTGGTGATATTTGAAAGGTTTTTCCGTCAGAATATCTCATTAACGTTATCAAAGATAAACTCCTGCGCCTCTCGCGGGAATGCTATCTTCGTGTATTCGGTGCCCTTGGCAGAGATGCGTTTGAGCTTGACTATCCCGGCTTCGGCGGAAAGTATGGTCGTGTCCGCAGGGATGCCCTCCTTTGGGGCTGTAAGATAGCCGTTGTTCACCAGCCACTCTTCTATGGCGGCTTTTATCCGCTTTCTGTCTCCTGCGATTCCGAGGCATTCCAGTATCCTGTCGCAGACCTGTAAAAGGGTCAGCTCCTCGTCGATAGGTTTCAGCTTCGAGGCATTGAAGCGTATCAGCTTGAACAGCATATCCGACCCCGGCAGCTCGGCAGCACGCTTGCGCTGTTCGGGCAGAGAAAGCCCCTCTCCCGAAAGGTCGGGGTTCTCCTCCAGGAATCCTTTGACTACCTCTATCACTTTCCTGCCGTAGCGTTTTTGCTTTGACCGTCCGATGCCGGAGCAGTCCAGCAGCTCCTCCTCGTCCTGGGGCAGCTTTACGCAGATGTCCCTGAGAGAGGTGTCCGTGAAGATTATGTAAGCAGGCATACCTGCCTCTGCCGCAAGCTCCGTCCTAAGCTTTTTGAGCCTTCCGAAAAGCTCGGAATTGAAGGAATACACGCCGTCTGTGAGCTTTGCGTGCTTTTCCTTTTTCTTCTTTTTCGGCAGCTTCATCATGACCTTCTCGCCGCCTGTGAGCACACGCTTTGCATCTGCTGTCAGCACGAGGACAGAGTATTCGCCCGAGGTCTTGAGATAGCCCATATGCTCCAGCCCCTCGGTTATGTATCTTATCTGGGAGGAGGAGGAATCCTTCATTATGCCGTAGGTGGAAAGGGTGTCGTAGCCGCTGCGGACGACTTTTGAAGCCTCCGAGCCCCGGAGGATATCGCTTACCATCCTTGCGCCGAGGGCTGTCCTTCTCTGGGCAAGCCTGTAAACGCAGGAAAGTATCTTCTGCGCCTCAAGGGTGACATCTGCTTCCTCGTAGCCGGAACGGCAGTTGGAGCAGTTGCCGCAGTAGCCCTCAGTCGCCTCTCCGAAATAGTTCAAGATATACTCTCTGAGGCAGCCTGTGGTGGTGCAGTACATATTCATGAGCCGAAGTCTCTCGATGTCTCTGCGGCGGAGCATTTCCAACGTGTCCTCGTCCGTCTCGGCGTTTTCGTTGGAGTTGTTTATCAGGAACATATTGGTCTGGACATCGCTGCTGCTGTAGAGCAGGACACATTCCGCCTGCTCGCCGTCACGGCCTGCGCGTCCTGCCTCCTGATAGTAGCTCTCGAGATTCTTCGGCATATTATAATGGATGACGAAGCCCACGTTCGACTTGTCGATGCCCATTCCGAAGGCGTTGGTGGCAACCATCATCTGCACCCTGTCGTAGATGAAATCGTCCTGATTCTGCCGCCTTTCCTCGTCCGAAAGCCCTGCGTGGTAGCGCAGACAGCTGTAGCCTTTCAGCCTCAGCTTCTCGCAGACGGACTCCACGGTCTTTCTCGTCGAGCAGTAGATTATGCCGCTTCTCCCCTTGTTGCGGTCGATTATTTCCATAGCTTCATCCAGCTTGTTTGAAGGCCGGACGACCTCAAAGAGAAGATTTTTCCTGTCGAAGCCCGTGGTCACGGAATAGGGCTCTCTGAGCCGCAGCATAAGGGCGATGTCCTGCTTTACAGCCTTGGTGGCAGTTGCGGTGAAAGCAGCTATGACGGGTCTGTAGGAAAGCCTGCTGACGAACTCGGGTATGCGCATATAGGAGGGACGGAAATCCTGTCCCCACTGGGAAACGCAGTGTGCTTCGTCAACTGCGATAAGGGATATTTTAACACTTGCCGCAAGCCCCAGAAAAGACGGGGTGCAGAGCCTTTCCGGTGCAACGTAGATAAGCTTGTACATACCGCGTTTTGCGTTGGCTATGGCTGCGTCGTACTGGGAGAGGGTCAGGGAGCTGTTGAGATAAGCTGCCCTGATGCCTGACTGTATAAGTGAATTGACCTGGTCCTTCATCAGGGAGATAAGAGGAGACACGACTATGGCGACGCCGTCCTGCATTAGAGCCGGTATCTGGTAGCACACGGATTTTCCTGCACCCGTGGGCATTATGCCGATGACGTCTCTGCCTGCAAGTATGGCGTCGATAAGCCCCTCCTGCCCCTCTCTGAAGCAGGAGTGCCCGAAGTATTCTTTTAATAATCCAAGCTTATCCCGTGTCATATCTTACTCCGATTTAAAGGCAACACCGCAGATATGACTGCGGCATTGCCTTGGTTTTATTTTTGTATCTTGATTATAGGACGAACTCCGCTCAGGCGAACGAGGGGTATCTTTGTGACGGCGAATTTGCCGTCGGGCGGTGTTGTGGGTATGCAGATCACCGAGCCTGTTTCATCCACCGCAGACGTCATCCATTCGTGGCAGACGTTGCGGCTGTTGCGAAGGGTCAGGTCGTAGGTGTCCTTCACGGACTTTATGACCTTGTATGAAGCGCAGGTGTCGTACTCTTCTATCAGGTCTTTCGCCTGCTCGAGGGTGGGTATCGCGACCTTCACATCTCCGTTTATCTCCCAGAGCCGTTCCTGCTCGCTTTCCGAAAATGCCGTGCTCTTGAAATCGCTGTTGAGGAAATAGCAGAGATCCGAGGCTGTGAATTCCGTACACTCCCTTGCATCGAAAAACTTGAAGTCTATTATGTTACGGCTTATGAGGGTGAGGGTCTCGTCATCTTCCTCCACCACCTGCCATATTATAGGCTCGGGGTCGTCCTCGTTCTGCACATACTCGCCGAACTTGACCCAGTCCCCCACTTCTGCGATCTCCAAAGCTACGGTGCTTTTGGGATAATAGGCCTCTTTGAACTCGTTCTTGTCATAGATGCCTTTGATAAGCGTCAGAACAAAGTAGCCTCCCACCACGAGCACCACAAAAAGTATCAACGAGATAACGACGGTCTTGTTTATCCGAAAGCTGCTTTTCGCCGGAGCTTTTTCCTCTGCCGGAACAGGCTTCGGATTTGCCGGGACAGCCGGTCCCGGAGAGGCTTTGGGAGCAGGAGCTTTCGGCTTCGGCGCAGCAGCTGTCTGTCTGCCGCATTTGCCGCAGAATCTTGCTCCGTCACGCATCTGTGCTCCGCAGTATCCGCAAAACATAGCCTGCCTCCTTTTCCCTGAGCTTCATGCTCAGTTTTTCTTTGCCATGGTGATGATGAACTTTATCATCTGAACTACTATCATGGAACCGAAGGCCAGCAGATAGATAGCTGCCAGCAGTCCTCCGGAAAGGGAAACTACCTTGAATATCTTGTGCAGAGGCTCGATGAACAGCACCGCGCTTATAAGAGCCGTTCCCACCGCAAAGGCTATGAGCCCGAAGCCGTTGTCGAACATCCTCTTTGTGAACATAACAGGCTCGTCAGCCTTGCAGCTGAAGCCGTGGAAGAGACGGGCAAGACACAGTGTGGCGAATGCCATGGTCATGGCTGCCTCAGCTCCCGAATAGTGGTTGCCGAGGAGGAACGCGGTTATGGTCGCAGCAGCGATAACAAGTCCGCTCCAGCCTATCTTTCCGAGGAAGTTCTTTGTGAGTATGGATTCATTTGCAGGTCTGGGCTTGCGCTTCATAACGCTGTCCGAATGGGGCTCGAGACCCAGGGCTATCGCCGGCAGGGAGTCTGTCAGCAGGTTGATGAACAGCAGGTGTATAGCCGCAAAGGGCACGGGAAGTGCAGCCAGCGAGCAGAACAGGACTGTGATTATTCCCGCAAGGTTTCCCGAAAGCAGGAAGAGTATGCTCTTCTTGATGTTGTCGTAGATATTTCTGCCGTTCTTTACGGCCTTGACTATGGTTGCGAAGTTGTCGTCGGCAAGGACCATAGCGGCTGCATCCTTAGATACTTCCGTTCCCGTTATACCCATGGCAACGCCCACATCCGCCTGCTTGAGTGCCGGGGCATCGTTTACACCGTCGCCTGTCATGGAAACGATCATGTCGTTGGTCTGCCATGCCTTGACTATCCTTATCTTATGCTCGGGGGTAACTCGTGCGTAAACGCTCTTGTCCCGGACGTATGTAACAAGCTCCTCGTCGGAATACTTATCGAGCTCTGCGCCCTCAACAGCCTCGGAAGCTTCCTGCAGGATGCCTATCTCCTTGGCTATGGCCGAAGCAGTAACGACGTGGTCGCCTGTTATCATTACCGGCTTGATGCCTGCCGCCTTACACTCGGCAACAGCCTGCTTGCTCTCGACTCTCGGCGGATCCATCATAGCGATAAGGCCCATATAATCCAGGCCGTACTCGTCATCGACGGTTATCTCGGTGGCGTTGTATTTCTTTGAAGCAAAGCAGAGGATACGAAGTCCCTGAGAAGAAAGCTCCTCGACCTGTGCCCTGATCTGCGCCTTTGTCTCGTTGGAGCAGGTCATTCTTTCAACCAGGACATCAGCGGCACCCTTGGTGAACATTATATTCTCGCCGTCCACGATATTGAGTGTCGACATAAGCTTTCTGTCGGAGTCGAAGGGTATCTCGCTTATGCGCTTGCAGTCGATGCGTATCTGGTCGCTGTTGAGGCCTCTGTCAGCCGCAAAGCTGATAAGAGCTGTTTCCGTGGGGTCTCCGATCTCTGTGCCGTCCTTGACCTGGGAGTCGTTGCAGAGGACGGAAGCGACAACGAGCTGCTTTTCGTCGGCATTTCCCATATCGCTGTCGCCTGCGGCGATGAGGTGTCCGCCTACGACTATCTTTCTTACGGTCATCTTGTTCTGGGTGAGAGTTCCGGTCTTATCCGAGCAGATAACGGAGACTGAACCCAGTCCCTCAACTGCCTGGAGCTTGCGGATGATGGCGTTCTCTCGGGACATTTTCTGGGTGCCGAAGGAGAGGACGATGGTAACTATCGAGCTGAGAGCCTCGGGGATAGCTGCGACTGCCAGTGCGATAGCGAACATCAGCGAGTCCATAATAACGCTTGAATCGATCTTATCTGCACGGATAAGGCTGAGCCCGAAAACAAGGGCACAGACGATAAGTATGCCTATGGAGAGCTTGCGCCCGAAGGAATCGAGGGTGCGCTGGAGCGGAGTTTTACGCTCCTCTGCGTTCTGGATGAGAGATGCGATCTTTCCGACCTCGGTATCCATTCCCGTTTCGGTAACGATGAAGCGTCCTCGTCCGTAGGTGACGAAGCTTCCGGAATAGACCATATTATGTCTTTCGGCAAGGGGACACTCTTTATCTATGGGTGATGCGTCCTTATCGATATTCACGCTTTCGCCGGTGAGTGCGCTCTCATTGACCTGTACGGAGGCGCTTTCGATAAGCATACCGTCGGCAGGTATCTGGTCGCCGGCCTCGATAAGCAGCACGTCTCCGACCACGACATCCTCCGAAGGGATGATAGCTGCCTCGCCGTTTCTGAGGGCTTTGGCATTGGGGGACGAGAGCTTTTTCAGCTCGGACAGGCTTTTCTCGGCTTTAAGGGTCTGGACTGTGCCGAGTATGGCGTTCATGGTTATAACGACGAGGATAACTACCGTACTTTCGATATCCTTCATAAACGCCGAAATGACCGCCGCGATTATAAGTATTATTACAAGGAAATCCTTATACTGCTCGAGGAATATCACCACAGGGCTTTTCTTCTTTCCCTCCGAGATGATATTTTTTCCGAACTTTTCGGCGTTCTCCGCAGCCTGCGCGGAAGTCAGTCCGTTCTCTCCCGACCCGAGCTCCTTAAAAAGCTCCTCGGGCTTACGCCGATACTGATCTGTCATTTTACCGACCATTCCTTTCTTTTTTTTTAATTCCCCCACCGGTTTTCAATCGTGCGCTTGGCAGGGCTAAGTCAGGCCTCCCCGTGAGGGTAACCTCTTCCCACGGAAGAGCTCGGCAATATCACTTTATGTATGAGTTCGCGTTGACACCGTTTTTTTAATTCACCCTCCAATGTTTCAATCGAGCGCTTGGCAAGGCTTATTTTGGCCTCCCTCTAAGGGAGGTGGGTGCCTTTGTGAATGAGTTCGCGGTGCAACCGTTGGGAGGGGCTTGGTGCGAGGTGTTCTATCAAGGCTGTGTTTAAAGATTAAGGTGTGTATCCGAAGGGGTTTGGGGACAATCGGAAAGCCCCCAACAGAGCGTGCTGCAATTTATAATATTTCACACGGCTTTAAGCGTGAATTATTATTTCACAAGGCTTTGTTCGCGTGGGAAACTAACCCTCCTGCACAAAAGTAAGCATACGCAGTTTGCGTCACGCGTCAAGACCCGTCGGGGCACCGACCGGAAAGCCCCCAACAAGAGCGTGCCGCAACGTATCATTCAGCAGAACTTTTCGTGCGTGGGTCTGTAGGGCAGGGGCTTGCTCCTGCCGTGTGTCCTCACGCTCTATTGAGGCTGGTC
>CAMVOF010000072.1:0-10875 GCA_947169055.1 uncultured Clostridia bacterium | reverse complement strand
TAGTCGTCGTTGGCTATCCAGTTGAAGCCTTCCCACGAGAAGTCGTTCTCCCACAGCTGGGGATGATCGAGATAGAAATTGTTGAGGGTCTTTATGTACTTGTGATAGTTCCTGTGGTTCTCGTACTCGTCGATCATGAACCACTCCAGGCCGTTCTCGTAGTCCCACTCTCTGAACTGAGCGAACTCCGTGCCCATAAAGGTCAGCTTCTTGCCGGGGTGAGCCATCATGTAAGCCATGAAGAGCCTTGCCTGAGCAAATTTCTGATCTATGTCCGAGCCGAACATCTTATTGACGAGAGAAGCTTTTCCGTGAACTACCTCATCGTGGGAGATAGGCAGGATAAAGTTCTCCGAGAAGGCATAGAAGAAGGAGAACGTGAGCATATCGTGGTGGAAGGCTCTGTGTATCGGGTCCATAGCCATATACTTGAGCATATCGTTCATCCAGCCCATGTTCCACTTGAAGTTGAAGCCGAGACCGCCGTCGCTGGTAGGCTTTGTGACCATAGGCCAAGCCGTGGATTCTTCAGCGATCATAAGGGTCTGGGGATTCCTTGCGAATACAGACTCGTTGAGCTTCTTGAAGAAGTCGATAGCCTCAAGGTTCTCGTGTCCTCCGAAGACATTGGGTGTCCACTCGCCGTCGCGTCTGTCGTAGTCGAGGTAGAGCATTGAAGCCACTGCATCGACACGGAGACCGTCGATATGATACTTCTCGATCCAGTACAGGGCGTTGGAGATGAGGAAGCTCCTTACCTCTCCTCTGCCGTAGTCGAAAACTCTTGTGCCCCAGGCGAGGTGATCGCGCTTCTTGGGGTCGGCATACTCATAGGATGCTCCGCCGTCGAACTCGAAAAGTCCGGCCTCGTCTCTCGGGAAATGTGCAGGCACCCAGTCCAGGATAACGGCGATGCCGTTGTTGTGGAAGATGTCGATCATCTTCATAAACTCGCTGGGTGTCCCGAAGCGGGAAGTGGGGGCATAGTAGCCTATACCCTGATAGCCCCAGGAGCCGTCGAAGGGGAATTCAGCCAGCGGCATGAGCTCGATATGGGTATAGCCCATTTCCTTGAGGTAGGGGCAGATATCCTCGGCAAAGCCGGAATAGCTGTAATACTCGCCGGTGGTGCAGGCTCTCCAGGAATTGAGGTGTGCCTCATAGATATTCATGGGAGCATTGTAGATGTCCTTCTTTTCCTTCTGCTTCATCCACTTGCCGTCACCCCACTTGTACTCTCCGATATCGAAGATCTTCGAGCCTGTACCGGGCTTGAGCTCCATATGAGTTCCGTAGGGGTCGGCTTTGAGTCTTGTCTTTCCGTCGCAGCCCGTTACTGCGAACTTATAGGTATCAAACGTCTTAAGACCTTCGATGAAAGCCTCCCAGATACCCGTATCCGCGATCTTCTCGCAGACATTGGCATAGCCGTTCCAGTCGTTGAAATCGCCCACAACGGAAACAGACTGCGCCTTCTCCGCCCAGACACGGAAATAGTGGCCTTTTTTGCCGTCCTTTTCGCCTGCATGGCAGCCAAGGAAGTCATAAGCCATCATATTTGTGCCCTGGTGGAAGAGGTATATCGGCGTCTGATAAGTCTCGGGAATTTCATTTATCATAGCATTTTTCCTCCTGAAAGGAATGGATTTGCGGAACACAAAAACACTCTGCTCTGCGTTTTTTATCAAATAACAAAGCTTTTTATAAGAATGTATAATATCCCACAAATATATTTTACACTTAAATTAAATTTTTTGCAATACTTTTAGGCATTATTTTCGGTTTATCACAGAATTCAACCCGTTATTTTGTGTATTATGCCGAAGATTTATCAAACATTCGGGTGAGAATGCCCTCAAATGCCGTCCTTTCGGAGAGAAATGCGGAAAACAGCAGCGGAGATGTCGTCTCTCGGAGGGTTTGACGCTCCGTTTTTTCGCTTGGAAGTTTTGTATTCATTCAGCGCAGCCATACCCACGGCACGGGCTGCTTCCTTTGCCGGAAGGACGCTGCCCGACACAAGCTCCGAGAGCTTCTGCACCGCCGTGAAGCCCACACCGTCCGAGGTCATGATGATGCAGTCGCCGTCGAAGAGCTTGCAGGAATAGGAGGTGCAGTCGGTGCCGTTGAGAATTCCCACGGGAAAAGAACGGTCGCCGAACTCTCTGAACACTCCGTCCCGGAGAAGATAGGTGGGTGCCGCTCCTGCTTTGAAAAGCTCTGCGCTGCCGGTGAAGGGATCAATGGTCAGGATATCCACCGCCGCAAAGGACTCGTCGGCGTTTTTTGTGAGCAGGGCAGAATTCACCAGCCTAAGCGCAGCTTTCACAGACACTCCCGAGCCCAGGAGCCTGCCGGCAAGATCGGCGGCAAAGGCTGCATCGAGACGGGCTCTCGGGCCTGTCCCCATGCCGTCGGCAAGGATGGCGCAGCTGCTGCCGGAAGGCAGCTCCAGCAGGCTCACCACATCGCCGGATACAGGAGAAGCCGAGCCGGCTGCCGTAAACACGCCGCTTTCCACCGAGTAAGCCGAACGCTCGTGGAAAACCAGCATAGTTACACCGCCGGTCTTTTTCACCGCAGGAAGCTCGAAGTCAATATCTGCGATGTCCGAGACCATAATCGCAGCAGCGGCAAGATCGGTATTGAAGCTGCCCCGGACATAGACCTCCGCTCTGCGGAAGCCGTTCCTGTCCAGATAGACGCAGGCCTTCGGGGAATGATATCCGAGGGATGCAAAGCGGTCGGAGATACGGGAAGAGAGCACGGGATCCACTCCCCTGACAGCTCCGACCCGACAGGATAGATCCCCCAGGACTTCCTCCATAGAGACCAGCTGTTCGCAGAGCAAAGCACGCAGCTGCGAGGAACGGAGCCTTTCGGCACGGTATTCCGCAAGGTATGCCGCCGAGTAGTTGAAGCTGTCGGCAAGGAGCTCCGGCTTTGTGCAGTCGGGGAAAGCCTTTGCTGCTTCGACGGAGGTTATCTCCCCGAAATGCAGCACGGTCTCGGCAAGGGATAAGAGCCTTTCCCGGTGCTTCATTTCACCGCCGCAGCATCCGTTTTTCGGGCACGAGGAGCAGAGCCCGTCCCAGGCGGAATCGGCAGGAGAAGGCGGTGTGGACTTGTTTTCCAGAGCAGAGTTGACGAGGACGATCTGCCTGCGGATGTCGGCAAGGGTGCCGGAGACGAATTCGAGCCTTGAAGCCGTGATGCTGCTGAGGGCTGAATAGACGCTCCTGCTGCCGAAAACAAGGGCTGTGAACCTCCTTGCATACCGTTCGGGGACAAGAACGAAAAGCATCGCTCCGGCTGCGGCATCGGCAAACATAAAGAACGTATCAGAACCTGCGCCTGTGGAAACGAGCCCTGCGGCACAGGTGATGATGAACGAGAGGGAGACAGCGAGAGTCCCCAGCTGGGAGAAAGAGCCGCAGATAAGCCCTGCCGCCGAAAGAAGCAGGGTGCTTGCGGCAAGCTCGGGTGCTCCCACAAGCATGGCACAGGTGGCAAGAGCTCCGAAGCAAGCGCCGCCGACGGGACCACGTTTTTTCGCCGCAAGGAGTAGGAAAGCACAGGAGAGCAGCCTGCCGAGGTCGAGGAAGCCGATGACAGCTCCGGAAAGAGCTGAGATAACGGATATGTAGATGACGGCGAGGTGGAGAAGCTCTGCACCCGAAGCCTGGAAAGCGCCTGTCCGGGCGTATCTCGCCGAAAGAGAGCAGAAGGAGAATACGAAGCAGCCAAGTATCGCCGAGGCTGCGATGCCGGCGGCTGTGTCATAGAACGGCAAGGCAAGAGCCGAGGAACAGACAACCGACAGCGTCCCCGGGATAAGCGCCGAGACAGCCGCAAGCATCAGGGGCTCGAGGGTAAGCGGCGAACGGTGGCTGATATGCTTTAGAAACCAGCGGAAGAAGGAGAGCAGGAGTATGGACGACAGGGGGACTATCCCCTTCGAGAGAGCTCCTGCCGCAAGGTAGAACAGCGCCGACGAGAGAAATACCGGCAGCGCACACTCCGGGAAAATAACTGCGAGACCGGCGTTTAAATATGACGGTCTGCCTGCAGCGCTGCCTGCCGAGGCAGCAAAAGCCGTCAAGGAAACAGCCGATATGCAGAGGGCTGTCCTATGCCGTGCCAAAGTGCCTGTAAAGTTGAACTGCTTGAACATTTTTATCACATTCCTTTCGGATCATCAGATGATACCAAAAGAAATATTACCATACAATGCGTGTGTAAAATGCCGAAAAACAGCGGTTTCAAAATATTATGGCGACAAACTTCGACACAAAGCCCCACAAAGCAAAAAGAGCGCGACAAGCTGTTCAACTTGTCACACTCTTGTTTTTAACTCATTGGAAAGATCGACGAATCGCTGCATGGAAAGCTGCTCCGGACGGATGTTCTGAGGAAGCCCTGCCGCCTCAACGGCAGCGGAGGTTATTTCCTTGGAAATACCCAGCCCCGAGGAAACGGAATTGACCAGAGTCTTCCGCCTCTGGGAAAAGGCAGCTCTGACTGTCTTGAAGAAGAACTTCTCGTCGGAGACGCCTTCGGGGGTGTTCCCGCGGATATTCAGCCGGATAACGCTGCTGTCCACGTTTGGCTGGGGCATGAAGCTGCCCCTCGAGACGTTGAAAAGCAGCTCCGGCTCGGAGAAATAGTTCACGGCGACAGTCACTGCTCCGGCTTCCCTTGTGCCGGGCTTTGCGCATAGTCTTTGGGCTGCTTCGCGCTGGACCATGACCGTCACCGACCGCAGTCTCAGCCGGGATTCCATCAGCATCATGATTATGGGCGAAGTTATATAATAGGGCAGATTTGCGCAGACTATAACGTCCAGCCCCGGAAATTCGCGTTCTATGAGCTCTGCCAGGTCCACGTTCATCACGTCGTCGTTTATGATCTTTATGTTGTCAAAGTCCGAAAGGGTCTCGTCCAGGACGGGCATCAGCCGCTTGTCGATCTCGATGGCCACCACCTTTTCGGCACGGGACGCAAGCTCCCTCGTGAGCACGCCGATGCCCGTTCCGATCTCGATAGCCCCGACACCGGGACCTGCTCCGCCCATCTCGGCTATCCGGGGACAGACTGTTGGGTTCACAAGAAAATTCTGTCCGAGACCCTTTGAAAAGCTGAAGCCGTGGCGTTCGAGGATGCTCTTTATAACGCCGATATTTGAAAGCTCAGGCATGGTATGCTCCTTTCGTGTTTTGTCAGTTTTATTATATCATCGGCGAAAGGCTTTGTCAAATCTGAATATCTGCGGCTCTTCGGGGAAGAATAATCCCGCAGGGAACTTCACCGAAAGGAGGCTTTTCAATGTCGCTTTACAACTATTCTCAGGGCACCGATCTTCCGCCGGGACTCGGGGCTGCTCTCTCGGGAAACGCCGAAGCTGCGTCCTTTTTCACGTCTTTGTCATCGGAACAGCAGCAGGCTGTCATCACGAATTCGGGGCAGCTGCGCTCTAAGGCTGACCTTGACGAATTCATCAAGCAGTCGGACAACGCCATGTTCTCGGATATATGCTGCTCGGAGTTTTCGGACATCGGCAGAAAGCCCCTTTAAAACGGGCAGAACGCCGGTATCTCAGCCGCTTTTTCGGGCGGCTTTTTTTGTTCGTCAAAATATACAATAAAGCCAAAATCCGTTAACCGAAATTTTATAATATAAAATGTTGAAATTTATTTTTAAATATAGTAAAATAATATGTAGAGAATGATGCGCAGGGAGGAAGTCCGATGGATCGCTTTGATGAAAGATCCAACGTGATCTGTAATGACGGCTTGTCGCTCAGGCCTTGCTTTTTTGCGCCTTGTTTTTCGCTTGTTTCTGCAAACAAGTAAACAGCTGCAGCTTTTTGTTGCAGTTTTTTTATTTTGAAAGGAATGATCGAATGAAAAAGGTTGCAGTCATCATGGGCTCGGACAGCGATTTTCCCGTTGTTTCCAAGGCCGTGACAGAGCTCAAGAACTACGGCGTTCCCTATGAATGCAGAGTTATGAGCGCCCACAGGACTCCTGCCGCTGCTGCCGAATTTGCGGCAAATGCTAAGGACAACGGCTTCGGCGTGATAATCTGCGCAGCAGGTATGGCGGCTCATCTTGCAGGAGTTTTCGCTGGACACACTACCCTGCCCGTTATCGGCATACCGATGAGGTCGGCTGCTCTGGACGGAATGGACGCACTGCTGGCAACCGTCATGATGCCTCCGGGAGTTCCCGTTGCGACAGTGGGCATCGACGGTGCAAAGAACGCGGCTCTGCTTGCCGTTCAGATACTTGCTCTTTCGGACGACGGGCTCGCTCAGAAGCTCCTTGACAAAAAGCTAAAAATGGCAGAGGGCGTTGCCGCAAAGGACAAGGCTTTGCAGGAAAAGCTGGAGGCCCTCTGATCCGGCCGGGAAGATCAGTGAATAAAATAAATATAAACGAGGTATTTTGATGAAAAGTTTTTCTGACAGCTACAAGGACGCAGGCGTTGACGTTACCGCCGGTTACAAGGCAGTTGAACTGATGAAGCAGCACGTTGCAAGGACAGCCAACAAAGGCGTTCTCAGCGGCATCGGCGGCTTCGGAGGTCTCTACGAGCTTGACCTCACGGGGATCAGCAAGCCCGTGCTGGTAAGCGGAACAGACGGCGTCGGCACAAAGATCAAGATCGCTTTCATTATGGACAAGCACGACACAGTCGGCATCGACTGCGTTGCTATGTGCGTTAACGACATTATCTGCTGCGGTGCAAAGCCCCAGTTCTTCCTTGACTACATAGCCTGCGGCAAGAACGAGCCCGAGAAGATCGCAAAGATCGTTTCCGGCGTTGCCGAGGGCTGCGTTCAGGCTGAGTGTGCCCTTATCGGCGGCGAGACTGCCGAGCATCCGGGACTTATGCCCGAGGACGAGTACGACCTGGCAGGCTTCTCTGTGGGAGTTGTTGACAAGGAAAAGATCATCCGTCCCGAGACCCAGAAGGCAGGAGACGTTATGATCGCTATCAAGTCCAGCGGCGTTCACTCCAACGGCTTCTCTCTCGTTAGAAAAGTCTTCAACGTGAACGAGCAGAATCTTGCAAGACATTATTCCGAGCTCGGAGCTACTTTGGGCAGCGTGCTGCTCACTCCCACAAGGATATATGTCAAGGCTGTAATGGAGCTTATGAGCAAGGTGACTGTGAAGAGCGTGTCCCACATCACCGGCGGCGGCTTCTACGAGAATATCCCGAGATCTCTGCCCGACGGTCTGACAGCAAAAATAGAGCGCAGCGCTGTTCGTGTACTGCCTATATTCGATCTTATAGCTCAGGCCGGCAAGATACCCGAGAGAGATATGTTCAACACCTTCAACATGGGTGTGGGAATGGCTGTCGTTGTGGATAAGAACGACGCAGACAAGGCTGTTGCAGCCATCAAGGCAGCAGGCGAAGAGGCTTATATCCTCGGCGAGCTCGTTGACAGCAACGAGGGCGTTATCATCTGTTGATCTGAAAAAAAGGAGGGGACAAACCATTCACCCTCCTTGTTTTCTATGGTTTTCTGTCATAAGGAGGTCTGTTGATGAAAAACATTGTCGTGCTCGTTTCCGGAGGCGGAACTAACCTCCAGGCGCTCATCGACTCCGAGCAGAGAGGTGAGATAAAGGGCGGTAAGATAACCTGCGTCATCTCTTCAAATCCCGGAGCATACGCCCTTGAAAGAGCGAAAAAAGCAGGCATCCCGGCTGTTGTCATCCCGAGGAAGGACTACGGCGACAGCAAGGATTACAGCGAGGCTATCCTTGAAGAGCTCAACAGGCAGAAGGCCGACCTTGTGGTGCTTGCAGGCTTTATGACCATACTGGACGAATGCGTTACCAAGGCCTACGAATACAAGATAATAAACGTTCATCCGGCGCTTATCCCCAGCTTCTGCGGCGAAGGCTTCTACGGGCTGAAGGTGCATGAAAAAGCCCTTGAATACGGCGTAAAGGTCTCGGGAGCTACCATCCATTTCGTGAACGAGAAGGCGGACGCAGGGGCTATAATCCTTCAGGGGACCGTTGAAGTCAAAAACGACGACACCCCGGAAGTTCTGCAGCGCAGGATAATGGAGAACGTGGAATGGAAGCTTCTGCCGAAGGCTGTATCCCTGTTCTGCGAGGACAGGATAACGATACGCGGCGGCAAGGCTTATGTTGATTGATATGATAAGACTGAGACCGTACAAAAAATCGGACAGTAAAATCATCTGTGGCTGGCTGAGCGACGAGAAAAGCTTTATGAAATGGTGTGCCGGGATGTACAGCTTCCCTCTCACGGCGGAGCAGCTGGACGAAAGATACGAAGCCTTCTGCAAAGACGAGAACGCCTGGTTCATGACAGCTCTCGATGAAAGCGGAAGAGTCTGCGGACATTTCATTTTCAGGAAAGCCGACTGCGAAAACAACAGCATACACATGGGCTTTATAATCATCTCGCCGGAAATGCGCGGAAAGGGCTTCGGCAAGGAGATGCTGAAACAGGCGCTGAGATACGCCTTCGACATCTTCGGGGCCGAGACGGTCACCCTGGGTGTTTTCGCAAACAACGAAAGCGCTCTCGGCTGCTACAAGGTGGCAGGGTTCGCCGAGACAGGCACGGAGAAAGCCTGCTTCGAGTTCGGCGGAGAGAAATGGGATCAGATAAATATGAAAGCTACAAAAAATAAATAAACGGAGGTAGATCAACATGAAAACTATCGACATCTACGAGGCTCTGAGAGCAAACAGCTATCCGGGAAGAGGCATCATCATCGGAAAGAGCAAGGACGGCAAGAGCGCTGTTACCGCCTATTTCATCATGGGCCGCAGCGTGAACAGCCGCAACCGCGTATTCACCGAGACTGCGGACGGCATCAAGACCGAGGCTGCCGACCCCTCGAAGCTCTCGGATCCGCACCTCATCATATATTCTCCGGTGCGCGTGCTGGGGAACAAGACCATCGTTACCAACGGCGACCAGACCGACACGATCTACGAGCTGATGGACAAGCAGCAGACCTTTGAGCAGGCTTTGCGCACACGGGTCTATGAGGACGATGCTCCGAACTACACTCCCCGTATCTCCGGCATTATGCACATCGACGACGGCAAGTACAACTACGCCATGAACATAATCAAGTCGGCAGACGGCGACCCCGACTGCGTTGAGCGCTTCACCTTCGCTTACAGCGATCCCCTTGCAGGCGTTGGACATTTCATCCACACCTACATGGGCGACGGTTCTCCTCTGCCCAGCTTTGAAGGCGAGCCCGAGAAGATCGAGATACCCAACGACATCAATGAATTCACCGACGGTCTTTGGAACGCATTGAACGAAGACAACAAGGTGAGCCTGTTCGTAAGATTCATCGACATCGCCACCGGCAAGGCAGAGACGAAGATCGTTAATAAGTTTAATAAGATATAATGGATAAGCCTCAAAGAAAACATCCGCGATTAAAGTTTTATGATTATTCTAAAAACGGATATTATTATATTACAATATGTACTCATCAAAGGCTGCAAATTCTTTCACAGATCGTAGGGCGGGGGCTTGCTCCCGCCGCCCAATATACCGATCAATCCCAATTTGACGATTATTCTCCGTGTAGCATTGAATTATCATCATTAGGTCAAATTGCAGAAAACCAGCTAAACGATCTGCCAAAGAGATATCCGTATATTATTATCGATCGTTACGTAATTATGCCGGATCATATACACATAATTATGATATTGCAGGATATGCCAGGCACGGCGGGAGCAAGCCCCCGCCCTACAAAATCGTCTGTCTCGGATATCATTTGTGCTTATAAATCGCTTGTTACAAGAAAATGCAATGAGATAGATGATACTCCGGGAAGAAAAATATTCCAAACATCATTTTACGAGCATATTATCCGCAACGAAGAATCATATCTTGAAATCTGCAAATACATTTATGACAATCCTATAAAAAGATATTATGACAATCAGGAGGAATAACAATGTCAAACGAAATGCTTTTAAAATACGGATGCAATCCCAATCAGAAGCCTTCGAGGGTCTTCATGGAGGACGGCTCGGAGCTGCCTATCGAAGTTCTCAACGGCAAGCCCGGATACATCAATCTGCTTGACGCCTTCAACGGCTGGCAGCTTGTGCGCGAGCTCAAAAAGGCTACTGGTCTTCCCTCTGCCACGAGCTTCAAGCACGTTTCTCCTGCCGGTGCCGCTGTGGGCAGACCCCTTTCCGACACCCTGAAGAAGATCTACTTCGTTGACGATCTTGGTGAGCTCTCTCCCCTTGCCTGCGCTTATGCAAGAGCAAGAGGTGCGGACAGAATGTCGTCCTACGGCGATTTCATCGCTCTTTCGGATGTATGCGACGTTCCCACTGCTAAGATGATTCAGCGCGAAGTTTCCGACGGCGTTATCGCTCCGGGATACACTGACGAAGCTCTCGAGATACTCAAGAGCAAGAGAAAAGGTACCTACAACATTATCAAGATAGACGAGAACTACACCCCTGCCCCCGTTGAGCGCAAGCAGGTCTACGGCGTTACCTTCGAGCAGGGACGCAACGAGCTTGACATCAACAAGGAGCTGCTCTCCAACATCGTGACCGACAACAAGGAGATACCTCAGGACAAGCTGGAAGACCTGATGATCTCCCTCATCACTCTGAAATACACCCAGTCCAATTCCGTCTGCTACGTCAAGGACGGTCAGGCTATCGGTATCGGCGCAGGCCAGCAATCGAGAATACACTGCACAAGGCTTGCAGGCAACAAGGCTGATATCTGGTGGCTGAGACAGCACCCGAAGGTATTGGGTCTCCAGTTCGTTGACAACATTCGCAGACCCGACCGCGACAACGCTATCGACGTTTATATCTC
>CAMVOF010000071.1:0-10883 GCA_947169055.1 uncultured Clostridia bacterium | reverse complement strand
CGAAGGCTGGTACTGTAACTCCCGATGTTGCAAAGGCTGTTACAGAGGCTAAGGCAGGTAAGATCGAGTACCGTCTCGACAAGACCAACATCATCCACTGCCCGATCGGCAAGGCTTCCTTCGGCGCAGAGAAGCTCGAGGAGAACTTCAACACCCTGCTCGACGCAGTTGTTAAGGCTAAGCCTGCTGCTGCAAAGGGTCAGTATCTCAAGAGCGTTGTCGTTGCATCCACAATGGGTGTCGGCATCAAGGTAAACACCGCCAAGTACGGTGTCTGATCTCTGAAAGAACAGAACTAAAATCCCCGGAAGTATTTAATGCTTCCGGGTTTTGTTTTTGCTTGACAAATTGTGTTTAATACTTTACAATGTCTATGGACACACTTCCCGAAGGAGGGATAAGTATGAAAAAGATGTATATAGCACTCGCGGCTTGTGCCTGCATACTGCTTGCAGGCTGCGGTAATACTGCCGACTCGGAGGAAACAGCGACCGTCACGACAACTGCTGCAACAGAAGCGTCTGAAATGGTCTTGCCGAAGCCTGTCGCTACAACAGCGGTAACAACAACTGCCGAAGAGACGACGACAGAGCCCGAGACTACGGCTCAGAAGGCGGAGACAGAGAAGAAAAGGAAGAAAACGACCACTGCAGCAACGGCAGCCCCTGCTGTAACACAGCCTGCCGTTCAGCCCACAGAACCTGCGGTCACAACGACCGTTCCCGTCGTGCCTGACTCCCAGCCCGACCCCGAGCCCGACCCCGAGCCGGAACCTGAGCCCACGCCCGAACCCTCACCCGAACCCACGCCCGAGCCGAAGGTAGACCCGCCGAAGGAAGAGCCGAAATCGAATTATTCCGACTGGGATAAGGCTCTCGCAGCGTGGGGCATAGGTAATCTCAGCAAAAGTCAGCGTAAAATGATTACGGACGAACTTAACGAGTACACAGCCGAGTATATGAAGGCATATCCTTAGAAGTTAAAGCAGAGCGATAGCGTCGTTCCTTTCAAAAAGAACGGCAAAGTTCTTGAAAAGGTAACTACCGCAGAAATGTGGAACAGCGATTACTTTGGCTCAAGTTTTCTTACGGGACAGTCCCCTACGGATATAGCCCCTCTTTATTATCAAGGCTCTATGACATATGATGAGGTAGTATCCGAATGTAAGTATCTTTATGAGGATAAAAGAGATTTCAGTATGCAGGACGCATTTGACGGCACTGACCTTATGGGCGTTCGTGCTGAAGGGTGTACCGCTTACAACTGGACTTTCTATGAAGATGCAGAAAGTTCCGAAATATACTCTTCTATTTCTGGTCACGAAGTTCATAGCTGGGTGCTTGTACTTTGTTTTGAGTAACGGTTTATATTAACGAAAGGAAAATGATATTCTATGAAGAAATTCTTTAAAAGAATTGCCTCTGGCATATTAGCGGCGGAATAAGCCCCGAACGCTGTTTGCTTGCCGGGCTTGTGCGATCTGACAAAGCTCCAAGCTCAGCTTTGCCGAGCTTTCTTACAAACTTACGCACATGGGTCGTGCGGTGCTGCCTGAATTAAAACAGCCATTGATCCCGGGATATCCTTCCGGGATCTTTTCATTTACTTTTCACATTCGTTTTAGGTTTGATTTAGGTTAGGGGGTTATAATGAAGTCAGGATAAGGGAAGAGCCAAAGAGAAAAGGCCCCCTTCAAAGAAAGAGAGGTAAATGATATGAAAACTAATATTAAAATGATCGCACTTGTGATAGCGCTCTCAATGGCAGCCACAGGCTGTGCTTCAATAAATGATGCCGAGAGCAGTTCTGCCGACGCAAGCTATGGGGCAAGCGCTTCGGCAGACTCCTCGGCTTCCTCCCTCCCCATCGAGAACGTTGCAGACACCGCGGATGATTACACCGACCGCGACCTCGAGCAGACCGCAGACACCGACGTCTCTCAGGAGATAACGGTCTCGGACGGACAGACCGTGACCATTACCCAGGCAGGGACTTATATCCTCAGCGGCACGGCTTCAAACTGCACGGTCCGCGTTGAAGCCGACAAGGAGAACGACAAGATACAGATCGTTCTGAACGGCGTTTCCATAACCAACGAAAGTGCTCCTGCGATCTATGTAGTCTCGGCTGACAAGTGCTTTATCACCACCGCCGAGGGTACTGAGAACAGCCTTGCCGTTACAGGCAGCTTCACCGCCGACGGCGACACCAACACCGACGCTGTGATCTACTCGAAGGACGATCTTGTGCTCAACGGCCTCGGCTCGCTGGATATCTCATCAAGCGACAACGGCATCTCCTGCAAGGACGACCTGAAAGTAACAGGCGGCAGCTACACCATAACTTCTTCATCCGATGCCGTAGAAGCCAATGATTCTATCCTCATCTGCGACGGCAGCTTCGTTATAAACACCGGCAAGGATGCTTTCCACGCCGAGAACGACGAGGACAACACATCGGGCTGTATCGAGATCTCAGGCGGAACATTTGACATCAACGCTGCAAGCGACGGCATCCAGGGCACGTCCTGCTTTTCTGAACAAGACACAGGTGTGGTCAGTCAAGATCGACGGCGGCGAAATGACGATCACAGCCGCTGAGGGCATCGAAGCCACCTGCGTTTACATCAACGACGGAACCATCAGCATCACAGCTTCCGACGACGGCATCAACGCATCAAGCAAGAGCCAGGCATTCTCGCCCTACATCGAGATCAACGGCGGAACGCTGACAATAGTTATGGGTCAGGGCGACACCGATGCCATAGACGTGAACGGCTCGGTAGTTGTCAACGGCGGATACATCGACATCACTGCACAGGTCTCCTCCTTCGACTATGACAACACCGCAGAATACAACGGCGGCACCATAATCATAAACGGCGAAGAGGTCTCCGAGATACCCCAGAGCATGATGGGAGGCCGCGGCGGAATGGGCGGCGATATGGGCGGCAACATGGGCGGCCGCGGAGGACGCGGAGGATGGTGAAGCGCTCGGCGCTGCCTCGCTCAGTGAATAGTGAATAGTTAAGGTGTCCGCTGCGCGGACGAAATATGAGAAGGCTTTCGCCGGGGTGGTGAAAGCCTTCTTTTTATCTTGCGTCGCAGGTTATTTCAAATTCAAAGTCGCAGAGGGCTGCGAGGGTGTCGGGGTCTTGATCGCATTCGTCCCAGAGAGAGGGAAGACTTTGCCTTACCTGCTGAGAGATGCCGAGAATGTCGGCTCGGTGCTTTTCGTAGGAGAGGGAGACGAGGGAACGGCATTCCTTTTCGATCTCCTTTGCTGCGAGGTCTTCAAGCTCCGGGTGGGAGAATTCCGCATCGGCGGTGCTGTCCGGCGGCACGACGATCTCTATTTCGTATCGGCAGAGCAGTCGCCCCTTTTCCTGCTTGAGGGAAAGTACCGAACCCTCGTGCCTGACATACACCGAGACCTCTCCGCTTTTCCCCTGCAGCGGCAGCAGCTCCGTCTGCCTTTCACAGCGCAGGCAGTTCAGCGCCGCACACTGCTTCGGGCCGAGGGTGAAGAGCCTCTCTCCCTTTTTGCAGACCGCAGCCCCGGGAACAGATACCGTATCGCCGGAGGCTTCGTTTTTGTCTTTGTCGGGGGAATGTTCTATCTTCGCTATGGGCAGCACGGCACAGGAAAGCTCCGGGCAGTCCAGCAGGGAAAGCAAAGTGCATTTCGGTGCGGCAGAATTCTTGTAATGCCTGTCCAGCACATCCACGAGATTCTCTGCGGCGACAGCTCCCTCGGAAAGCTCGGCTTCCAGCAGGGCGGAGGCTTTGCCCTCAGCCGCAGCCAGCCTCAGCCCGAGGTAAGTCTCCCGCCCCCGCAGGAAGTAAGAAAAGAGCTTTTCCGGATCGGTGAGGGCTATCTCATCCCCCACGACGATGATCTGGCTGTGCCCGAGAAAGAGAAATTCCCCGAGGCGGTCCTCGCAGCGCTGCATGGCTTCTTCGACTGTGGAGCCGCAGTCCGAGATGCAGAAGACGTTGCTCTGTGCGGTGTCCAGCTGTGTGTCCGAGCCCTTGCCGTCGGGTCGGAAGACCTGCAGCGTGACGGAACAGCCCTCCTCGCAGGAATCTATCCCCACGGCGTGGACCATTGCCCGATTCTGGGAGGCAACTGTATCCCGGCTGCGCATCGACGAAAACACAAGGCAGGCCGAGATGATAAAAAACCATATCCTTTTCATACTATCCCTTTCTTTTTAAAGCGCTGTTCGCCGCCGAAAGATAAGCCGCCGCAAGGCACAGCACCATCAGCCCCACGGACATCACGGGGACAGCTCCCGTGTCGATGTCTGCGGCGAAGCCTTCCGAGAATGCGGCAAGAGCGGCAGCTGCACAGCCGGCACAGAAAACTGCCCCGAGGTGCAGCTTGTTTTTCATTGGGAACAAAACGGCAAGGCTGTCCGAGGCAAGGCCTGCGATCACAGCACAGGAAATGCAGACCGCCAGCACCCACACCAGCAGCACAGCGGCATCGAAGCGTTCGATGACAGCGGTTTTCGAGCAGGAGGAAAGCATGAACACCGGCTGTCCCTGATCCGCAAGGCTGCCGAGGACGCCTTTTGTAAAAAGCAGCAGAGCAGCTCCGGCAGCAGCTCTAAACAGGGAATAGACCGCGGCTGTGCGGAGAGGCTTTGCATCGCTTTTTGGCAGCAGGGCGGCAAACACGGCTATCTCTCCCGAACGGGAAGCAGCAGCTGTCAATGCTCGTTCAAGCTCCGGTACAGGGGAGCCTGGCAAAGCTATCCTGTAAAGGGCGAAATGCTCCGACGCTCCGATGCAGGTCAGCAGAGTGAAGAGCACAGCCAGCGCAAGTATGGGGCAGGCTGCCTTTGCGCAGGCGCGCGTTCCCATGGAGGCGCAGTAAAGTGCAGCTGCGGCAGTCAGGGCGATGACCGCCGCCGAGGAATAGAGCCTCGGGAAAGCGTATTGCAGAGTGTAGGCAAGGTCCTGGAGCATGATGCAAAGATAAAATGCCCCAAACACCAAAAAGACAGCGCTTGCAGCCTTTCCGCGGAGGGCTTGCTTTCCCCTGCGGAAAAGAGGCACCGCCGCTAAAAACAGCAGCGCGGAACAAAGTATCTCAGAAACCGCAGCAGCCGTGAGGCTCGTTCCCTCAGGCCGGTAAGCGGCAATTCCCGAGAAGGACATACAGAGCATCACCGCTGCAAGCTGCAGGGAGGATATTTTTTTCGTCATGCGAAGCCTCCCTTCAGGGCATAAGATCTCTGACTGTCTGCTCTTCCCTTGCCATCCTGCCGAAGGTGCGCCTTGCGAAAACGTCGGCGATGCCCTTCTTCCCGAGGGGGATAAGGGGAGAGGTGTAGTCGGCTCCGAGACCGCTTTGAGCAGAAGCGTTGGCAAGCACCATGACCAGCACCACGGCTATCCCGAAAAAGCCTGCCGTGCCTCCAGCGATTATGAATATAAGCCGCAAGGCGCTTATCTGCTGGGAAAGGCCGGGTATCACGAAAGAAGCCGTAGCCGTCAGCCCCACGATTATCAGCAGCGGCGAGGATATGAGCCCGCTCTTTACCGCAGCGTCCCCGATGACAAGTCCGCCGGCTATGGAGATAGCGCTTCCCACAGCCTTGGGCATCCTCACCGAAGCCTCTTTTATAAGCTCCAGCAGCACGGTGATTATCAGCATCTCCACGAACAGCGAGTAGGGGGTGGAATGTTCCGATACCGTGAGGTTCAGCAGGAGCTTCAAGGTCAGCATCTCGGGGTGGAAGTTGGCAACGGCAACGTAAAGCCCCGGGAAAAGCACAGCGAAGAAAAAGGCGATGTGCCGCACAGCCCTCATTATCGCAACGTAGTAGGGCTTAGAGCAGTAGTCGTCCACCGTGCGGAAATTCTCCGAGAATATCGCCGGACAGCAAAGAGCAAAGGGCGTCCCGTCAATGAGCAGAGCAGCCCGTCCTTCGTTGAGCTTTGCGCAGACAACGTCCGGCCGTTCGGTGGAGGAGATGTCCGAAAACAGAGCTGTCTCGCTGCCGGCTTCGATGAAGGGCTTCACATAGCCCGAAGCCAGCACAGTGTCCAGCTCGATGCTTTCTATCCTCTGCCTGAGCTGCCTGATAAGCTGAGACTCGGCACGGTCGGCGATGTAGCAAAGGCAGATGTCCGTGGCCGAACGCTTGCCTGCCCGAAGCAGCTCAAAGCGCAGGGATGGCGTCTTCATCCTCCGGCGGACAAGGGACATATTCGTCCGCAGCACCTCGCAGAAACCCTCCTGGGAGCCCATGATGTTGTGCTCGCTGGTGGGCTCGGTGACAGCTTTTTTGTCGTAGCCCTGGATGCCCAGAGCTATGCCCCGGGCGTTCCCGTCTATGAGCACCAGAGCAAAGCCCGAGAACAAAAGCTCGAAGGCCTCGCCGTAGGTGGGGACGAGCTGCTTGTCCGCAGCAAGCAGGCCGCCTTCGCTAACGGCCTTGAAAAGCTCCGCAGAGGAAAGACCTTCACCGGCCAGATGCAAAAGAGGCTCGAAAACAATTTCCGCCATTAGAGCGCTGGAAGCCATTCCCTCCACCGAAGCCACAGCACAGCAAACGCCTCCGAGCTCAGCCTGCACGATATTCAGATCAGCCGTGCTGCCCGAAAGCTCTTTCAAGTCAGCGCAGGCCTTCGACACCGACTCCGAGATCATTCCGCTGGTTTTCATCGAGAGCTCCTTTCACCTTTTTCTTTTAAGGCAATACCGCACAACCCCTGTGCGTCAGATGCACAGTCAGATTTTTCGTCAGAGTGCATAAATTTGACGCAGGCGGGCTGACGCCCGGCAAGGAAAATTTGTGTGCTATGACGGAAAATATGCAAGCAGATGACGTGCAGAGGCGCAAGCCGCGGGTTGCGCGGTGTTGCCTTTAATATATCCCGGAAAGAGCCGATAATACAAAAAAGCACCTTCGTTGTTTTCAACGAAAGTGCTTGGGTGCTGACCTTGGTTCAGCCTTTGAGACCCCGCGCCTGGCGGATCATATCCTCGACAACTATGTCGTATATCTCGCCGAGGGTAGAGCAGTACTCGAGGAGCTTCCAGGGTTCGTTCGTATGGAAGTGGATCTTGACTGTCTCATCGTCGCCGATGACGAGCAAGCTGTCTCCGACGAAGTGGGAAGTGATATACTCATCGAGATCGTCCTCATCGAGGCCTTCGGCATCGATAAGCAGCTGGGTATCGTATCTGTACTCTATTTCGTCCATAGCAATTACCTCCGAAAAATATTGAGAAGAGTTCTCAAAGATAGTATAGCATAAAAAGAGAAAAAAGTAAAGCCTGTCAGCACGCAGCGCATCCGCCTCTTATCTTTCCCCTTGACATTATTTCCCAATAATGCTATAATCTTTTTGGAAATAAAATTTCCAACGAAAGGAGAAAGAATATGAAAAATGCGTTTAAACGTGTGACCGGTGCAGCTGCCGCTGCCGTACTTGCTGTGTCAGCAGGTGTCTCCGGCTTTGCCGCCGATACCTACAGCGCAGATAGTATCGATAAGGTAATTGCCGCGATCCATGAAGAGGACCTGGCGAGCGATAGTTTATTTAAGACGGACTTGACTCCCGAACAGGAAAGTTTAGTCGACGGGATCGCTTTGCTGAGATATATCGATACATACGATCCCGATGCTCAGCCTAAGATCGATACCGCCGGTATGCCCGATAAGTTCGACCTCCGCGATGTGGACGGCAAAAACTATGTCTCCGAGGTCAAGTTCCAGAATCCATGGGGTACCTGCTGGAGCTTCGGCGGCACCGCTGCTGCCGAGATCAGTATCGCTTATGCTTCGGGCTACGATTTTAATGATCCCGACGAGGAGCTCGCTCCGCTGTACGACCTTTCGGAAAAGCACCTTGCCTGGTTCTCCTACGGTCCTCTGACCGAAGAGACAGAGGGAAAGTATTCTTCTCAGGCCGGCGAGGGCGATCACATCAGAAGATTGCGGGACGGCACTTATATCGATTTCGCATCAGCGGACGGCGAGACAAAGAGCATAGGTGTCTTTGACCACGGCGGAGCCTATACCTACAGCACTTCTGTCTATTCCTCGGGAATGGGACCTTCTCTTGAGATGTATTATCCCTACGGCCCCAACAATGACCCCGAAAGGAACAACAGGGATCTGAAAATAATGATCGTACCGATCAACGATCAGGGCTTGGTCGATAAAGAGAATATGAAAGTGGATTATAGTGAGACCCTCAACAAAGATAAGGTGGATGAGGTGTTCGAGGAGAAGTTTGCGGATTACGATTATGAGGAGCTGTCTTACGATGATGCAGTCGATGCCATGAGCGTTCCCAACCCCGAGCTTGCCGGAAAGACATTCATCCTTAAGGCCGTGGGGATGGCTGCAGGAGACTGGTCACTTGAAGAGTCCGACCGTTTCAGCAGATCCTACGAGCTTATCGACAGCAATCTCCTCCCCGATACTGCCTGCGTCGATGAAAAGGGCGGATATGTGTATAATCCCTATGCCACAGCCGCTATCAAAAGCGAGCTTCTCAACGGCAGAGGCGTTTCGATCAGCTTCTGCGCCGATACCAGCAGCCCGGGACAGCCGGAAGACCCGGAAGTCTGCTATATGAACTTTATCGACAAAAACGGCGAGCCGACTGACATAAAGGAAGACGCTTTGATCTGGGCTCACTATACCTACGACAAAGATTACGATCCCGCCGACCCCGAGTCGGTCAACAGAAGAGTCATTCTGAATCATGCAGTCTGCATCGTGGGCTACGACGATAACTTCCCGAAGGAGTATTTCAACGACCCCAACGGAACTATCGGCGGCGACGGAGCATGGATAGTTAAGAACAGCTGGGGCAGTAAAGACAACAGCGATCAGAACGCACAGCACTACTGGGGCAACGGCGGCGACGGATATTTCTATCTTTCCTATTACGACCAGAGCCTCTGCTGTCCGGAAAGCTTTAACCTGGAGACCGATCTTACCGAGCTGTACACGCCGAAGAATATCGATATGTATGACTTTATGCCCTGCGACAAGTACACCTGCCTTGCCTTTGACGGCGAGATATCCATGGCAAACGTCTTCACAGCCGAGAACAACTGCGCAGTCCGCTATATCGGAGTTGAGACCGATACCCATGACAGCGATGTGACCTATAAGGTATATCTCCTCAACGACGATGCAAAAACTCCCGTTGACGGTGAACTGGCCTGCGTCGCCGAAGAGCATTTCACCTATGCAGGCTATCACAGGATCGACCTTGGCAAGACTCTCCGTCTCCTTAAGGGCGAAAAGTATTCGGTAGTTATAAACATCGAGAGCAGAAAGGGCAGCGAGCTCATCTACGGCCGCGGAGTGAACGAAAAGGGATTTGATTTCTATACCGATTTTATTGAAAATGCGGCGGATGATCAGGAGGTGCCTTTCACTAATTACCAGCAGGCCGTGGTGAATAAGGGCGAGAGCTATCTCGGCGCAAACGGCGAGTGGGCCGACTGGGCGGACGTCATCGAAGAGGCCAAAGCTCTGAATGCAGACGTGAACGACAGCGGCTTTGACTACGATAACTTTGCGATAAGGAGCTACCCTGAGAGCGAGATCGTCACCGTGCTGAATTTCCCGGAAGATGAAAGCAGAGTATATCACGCCGGCGAAGAACTCAAAGGCTGGCTGTATATCGAGAACAACTGGGACAGAGACCTGGAGAATAAATTCGAGATCGAGCTTGAAGTCGGCGGCAAGCCGCTTCTTATCGGCGAGAATAATTCCGGCGCTGTCTTTGACGGCCTCAAAGTCGATGAATCGCACCTTATCCCTTACACCTATATCGTTACGGAAGAAGATGCCGCAGCAGGGAAGATAGTGAGCGAGGCGAAGCTGAAGATCGACGGGGAGTATTACGATTATGCGTCTGTCCTTACGGATTCGCTGAGCTACGAAGTGAAAGCGGCTGCGGAGGACGAGAGCGGAGAAGAGCCTGAGGGCGGAAATCCGCCGACAGGAGCGGCAGCAGGCTTTGCGATGATAGCAATAGCGGCAGCAGCAATGATAACGGTGAAAAAATCAAACCGCGCAGCGGTCGGTGCCCCGACGGGTCTTGACACGTGACGCAAGCTGCGCATGCTTACATTAAGCAGAACAAAGCGTATCCCACGCGAGCATGGCTTAATCGACCGCGTAGCGCATTCGCCGGAATCCAAGGGGCGGCGTTAGCCCCTTGGCGGATTCCAAAGGCAGAGCCTTTGGCAGGGTTTGGGACAGAGTCCCAAGTCGCAGCTCTGCTGCGATAAACGGCATCGCAGGGTAAAATAAAACAGCCCAATTGAAACGGCATTGCAAAGCTGGGTGAACCCACTGTTGCGATGCCGTTTTAAAGTTGTAAGTCAGATCAAGCAGGAAAGAGCGATAGCGATTTTCCGTGCGGTGAGGCAGAAGGTACGGAACCCCTCCGTCACGCTTTGCGTGACACCTCCCCTTTCAGGGGAGGCTTTTTGATACAAACTTTATTGCCTCCCCTGAAAGGGGAGGTGGCTCGGCGTCAGCCGAGACAGAGGGGTTCACCCCTTCTTCAACCCCGTCATAAATCCTCCGAGCTCGGTGCAGCAGACATCGCCGCCGATAAGTACCCCGTCACAGACCATGAGCGTGCAGATCATGCACCCCTTGTCTTCATGCCCCTCGTAGTTGTAAACCTCGTAGGTGTAAACTTCCACAGTCCTGCCCTTGTAGCGCTCAAGGTCAAAGCCCTGCTGCTTCTGCAAGGCGTTGTAGCTTTCGTAAACTTCGGAAAACTCCTCCGGCACCGTCACCGACCGGCATTCTGTGTATTTCTCCGAGACCTCCCAGCCCATTGACGCCAGGAACTCCTGCCTCTCCTCCTCGGTCCGCATATTAT
>CAMVOF010000070.1:0-10987 GCA_947169055.1 uncultured Clostridia bacterium | reverse complement strand
TTTTCCTTCTGAGATAAGCCAAAAAAGCCACAGCCAAATGAGATGCTGTCTTCGCGTGGGAAACTTACCCTCTCACGCAAAAGTAAGCGCACTTCCGCGTCACGCGTCAAGAAAAAGGAGCTGTCACCGAAGGTGGCTGAGGGAGACATAAAAGCATCGAGCGATAGCCGAGACGGAGGGGTTCTGCGGCAGTAGCAAGCCCCTGCCCTACAATACAAAACAACCTACCTTGAAAAAGAAAGGGGTTTATTTATGGAATACACCGAGCAGACAAATACTCACAGATATCTGACATTCTATTCGGCAGGGATGAAATTTGCCGTGCCGTTCCATAATATCCGTACCGTGCTGATCGCAGGGGATATGCAGACTATCCCTGAGTTCCCCGACTATTTCGCCGGGACCTGCCTCTGGGAGGAGCGTGCGGTGCCGGTCATAGATGCGAGAAAACGCTTCGGCTTCGGCAAGGGAGATTATAACGACAGAAGCTGCGTGCTCGTCTGCGAAACGGAGTTCACCGAAAGACAGGGGCTGGGCTTCATCGGGATACTCACCGATACCGTCTCCGAAATGGAGATGATAAGCGAGGATAAGATATTCCCCTGCGAGGCTGTGAGCAAAGAAGCCTATACCCGCTACCTCAGCGGCTATTTCCTGCTGGGGGATAAACCATGCTATATCGTCGATGCCGGACTTATGGTGAATGAGTGCGACGTCGATAAGATAAACGAGCTCGGTTAAAGAGCTCAAAAATGTTACCGGGACATACGCTGCCCGGGGAAGAAAGGTCTGTTTTAGTATCAATGAAAACCGCAAAATTCAGGAAAACCCGGCTCGCAGTCCTCTGCGGACTTGCCGCAGCAGCAGCGGCAGTTTTCTCGGGAGCTGCTGTCGCTTCGGCGGATGACGGCACAGAAAGCTTTGAGGAGTTGGCTTCGGCTGTTTATTTCAACAATGATGGCGGCGACAGCCCGGAAGCAGAGGAAGACCCTGTGTTTTCCGCGACTCTCGAGGAAAAGGAGTTCGCCTATACAGGAGAGGAGATAACCCCCCTGCCCACCGTCACCTTCGGTGAATATGTCCTAACAAAGGACGAGGAATACGAGCTCTCTTACGAGGATAACATCAGCCCGGGAGAAGCAAGGATCACAGTCACAGGGCTCAACGAGTATTCGGACTACAGCGCGGAATGCCTGTTCACGATAGTACCCGAGGATATCTCCGACGACCGCGCAACTATCCCCTCCCTAAACTACACCTACACCGGCAGATCAATCGCCCCGG
This sequence comes from uncultured Clostridia bacterium, assembly GCA_947169055.1. Classification (GTDB taxonomy): domain Bacteria; phylum Bacillota; class Clostridia; order Oscillospirales; family Ruminococcaceae; genus FB2012. Next base: position 9,703 of record CAMVOF010000070.1, on the reverse strand, counting down.
AGCCGACACTGAAAATAAACGGCAGGAAGCTCGTCAAGGACACGGATTATACCGTAAGCTATTCCGACAACAAGAACACAGGCTCCCTGAAAGCCTCTGTCACCCTGACGGGCAAGGGAAATTACACGGGAAAGACCGTAAGGTATTTCAACATCAACCCCAACGACCTCTCGGACAACAGGGCAACGATACCCTACCTCAACTACACCTACTCCGGCAAGGAGATAACTCCCCAGCCCACGCTGAAAGTCAACGGCATAAAGCTGGTGAAGGGCACGGATTATACCGTAAGCTATTCAAACAACATCAACACAGGCTCCCTGAAAGCCAAGATAACCATTACCGGCAAGGGCAATTTCAAGGGAAAGACCGTAAGATATTTCAACATCAACCCCAACGACCTTTCGGATAATCACGCGACTATCCCGAAGCTCAACTACGAATATATCGGCTCGTCGATAAAGCCAACGCCCACACTTAAAGTCAACGGTATAAAGCTGGTGAAGGGCACAGATTATACCGTAAGCTACAAGAACTGCTCGAAGATCGGCACAGGGACTGTGATCCTGACCGGCAAGGGCAATTTCAAGGGCACAACGAGCCGCAAATATAACATAATCCCGGCACACGGCTTCTACTCCATAGACGGCGGCATCTACTACTACGACAGAGACGGCAACCGCTGCAAGAACGGCTGGTTCCAGGGATATAAGTTCGACAAGAACGGCAGGATGACAGACGAGAGCGCAGAGTTCAAGGCAACGATCGACAGCTATGTCGCCTCGATGCTGGAAAAATACGATGCCTCAAACGCTACGAAATATCAGAAGCTGAGGACTATGTTCTATCACTTTGAAAAGAACGGCTACCGCTATTACAAAATGATGAATCCCACGTTCTCTGACCCGAAGTGGGAAATGGAGGCGGCAGACTACGTGCTTAAAAACCGCAAGGGCAACTGCCAGAGGTATTCGGCACTCTTTGCCTACATCGCAAGGTCAGTGGGATATGACGCCGTCGCCCAGTACCACTACAACACGATAAACGCCAGCGGTGTTCCGAACAGCATCCACGCCTGGACAGAAGTGTTCGATGACAAAGGAACAAAATACATCTGTGATGCCGAAGCAAGGATCGAATTTGTCAACAGCGGTTCAAGACTTGCAAATGAAGTGATCTTTATGACCACCGACTATGACGGTCCGGGCAAGCTGGTGTATTACTACAAGTGGGCTTACGACTAAGCGTTTTCTCCTGTATAGGCATCATATTGAAAAGGAGCAATTCTGATTGACCTTTAGTTCTGTTATATTTTTGTTCGTGTTCCTGCCGGCGACATTTCTTCTGTATGCCGTATGCAGGCACGACCTCATAAGAAACATACTGCTGCTGCTGGCAAGCCTTATCTTCTATGCCGTGGGCGAGCCTGTGGCGGTACTGATAATGATAGTATCCATCATACTGAATTATTTCTTCGGCATAGCAGCCTCGAAGGAAAAAGGCGCAAAGGCCGCAGTTGCGGCGGCTGTAGTGCTGAACATCGGGCTGCTGGTGGTCTTCAAGTACTTAGGCTTCCTCACCGAGACCTTCAACGACATCACCTCCCTTTCCCTGCCGGTGCCGAAGATAAGGCTTCCCATAGGAATATCCTTCTTCACCTTCCAGGGACTGAGCTATGTTATCGACGTTTACCGCGAAAAGGAAATGGTGCAGAGGAACCTGATGAAGGTAATGCTCTACATCTCCTTCTTCCCCCAGCTCATCGCAGGTCCTATCGTCAAGTACCACGACATCGACAAGCAGCTAGACAAGCGTGAGTTCTCCTCAGAAAGAGCCGCAAGAGGCATCAAGAGATTCATCACGGGCCTTGCAAAGAAAGTCCTTATCTCCAACCAGATGGGACTTATCGCCGACGCTGTTTTCGCAGTAAAGCTGGAGGAGCTGGGCTGTGCTCCCGCGTGGATAGGGGCTGTGTGCTACAGCTTGCAGATATTCTTCGACTTCTCGGGCTACTCCGATATGGCCATAGGTCTGGGCTGTATGTTCGGCTTCGACTTCAAGGAAAACTTCAACTACCCCTTTATCTCCGCCAATATGCAGGAGTTCTGGAGACGCTGGCATATCTCCCTTTCAACCTGGTTCAAGGAATATGTCTATATCCCCCTCGGCGGAAACCGCAAGGGCAAGGGCAGAGCCATATTCAACCGCTCGGTAGTGTTCCTGCTAACAGGTCTCTGGCACGGTGCTAACCTCACCTTCCTTATGTGGGGCATCCTGCACGGAGCATTCCTGCTTATCGAGGGAGCAGGCTGGCTTCCCACAAAGAAGAAAGCCTTCCGTCCCTTCGGGCATATCTACGCTCTGCTGGTGATAGTCACCACTTTCGTCATCTTCCGCGCCGACAGCCTGACCCAGGGCTTCGGCATCATCGGAAAGATGTTCACCTTCTCTTCCGGCTCGGCTTCCGAAAGCGCAGCGATCTATGCTCTCTGCTCGCCGCTGTTCATAACAGCTCTCGTTGCAGCTGTGCTTTTCTCGGCACCTATCGTCCCGAAGATAAGTCAGAAGCTCTCCGCAACAAAAGCAGCCTCCGCTGCGGAATATATCGCCTACTTCGGCTCTCTTGCGCTGTTTTTGCTGTGCGTGCTCAGCCTTGTTGCAAGCGAGTACAACCCGTTCATCTATTTCAGGTTTTAAGGAGGCGGCAGAGTGAAAAAGATTGCAAGGATAATTTACGTTGCGGCATTTTTCGCAGTGTGCTCTGCACCGCTTGCGATGATGCCCTTCTCGAAGGCTGCTGACCTTGAAAACTCGGCCGAGACCGTCAGCTTCCCGAAGCTGGTGGACGACGGCCATGTGAACACGGATTTCTCGGAGCAGCTGGATAATTACTTCAACAAAAAACTGCCTGCAAGGTCGCAGCTGCTGACTCTTGCCGACAGCATAACAGGCGGTATCTTCGGCGCAAAGACCGCAAACGTCATAACAGGCAAGGACGGCTGGCTGTTCTTCGGTGCAACGGAGGACAACTACATCGACCGCAACGCCATGACGGAGGAAGAGCTCCGCAGCCTTGTGGTGACCCTTTCGCTGATACAGGAAAACGTGGTCTCAAAAGGCGGCAGCTTTGTGTTCGTGCCCATGCCCAACAAGAACGAGATATATCCCGAACAGATGCCCTCGCGGTACATCAAGGCCGATGAAAACGACCTCTCGAGGCTCACCGAAAGGCTCAGAAACAGCGATGTGAACTTCGTGGATATGAAGCAGGTGCTCCTCGATAACAAAGACTTGGGCATCTACCACAGGCTGGACAGCCATTGGAACTACCTCGGCGCTTACATCGGCTACGACGCCATAATGACCGGCCTCGGCCGTGAGCACAAGAGCTATCAGGATGCAAACTACACCGCCTCTTACACCTGGCGCGGAGACATCTACGATATGATCTATCCCGAAGGCACGGAAAAGGACAAGCAGTACAGCTTCGACATCGAGTTCGAGCCCTTCCGCTTTGCCGTGCCGAAGGTGCAGGACAGCGAGGAACAGCTGAAGATATTCATGTCGAACGACGCCGAAAAGAACCACGACGAACGCTTTGCCGTGCAGAAGCTCCAGCCCACGACGGGCAGGCGGCTCTATATGGTGAGAGACTCCTTCGGACGTGCTCTGCTGCCCTTTATGATCGACAACTACGACTCCGCGATCTTTGCCAGAACAAAGATACCCGAGCTTTCAAGCGTTCCCCAGGGCGGAGATATGGTCTATGAGGTGGTGGAGAGAAATCTCAGGAACATCATCTCTGCACCCCCTGCGATGTCAGCTCCCGAAAGAGAGATAGGAGAGGGAACTCCCTGCTCGTCGATGAGGAACAAAGCCGTGCTCCTTGAGACCCCCACAGGCACAAGAATATCCGGCACCGTCGATCCCGATATGGTGGGCGAGGACGGCAGGATATACGTCACGCTCTCGGGACAGGGCGGCACAAAGACCTTTGAAGCGTTCCCGGTGTTCGACGAGGAATGCGGACTTGAAAGCAGCGGACGGCTGGGCTTTTCGATGCGTCTTGCCGACGGAGCTCTCCCTGCCGGCGAATACAGCGTTTCCCTGTCCTCCGGCGGACTTACCCAGACCGGCGTCACCACCGTGACTGTCGGCGACAACCAGTATCAATGACCGGCCTTTATGACCGTCAGATAAGCAATTTTTAATCAGGAAAGGAAAATCAAAAATGAAAAACTCCATCAAGATCCTTGCGATAGCTGCTGCTATCTGTCTTGCAGGCTGCGGTTCCACCGATTCCTCCGAGGAAAGCGGAAAGCTGACCGTAGGTTCGACGACCACCACCGTTGCTGCCGAGTCGGCTGAGGACACTACGACCACAACTGCCGCAGAGACTACCACCACTACCGCAGAGGAGACAACGACAACTCCCAAGGAAACAACAACTACTGCCGAGGAGACGACCACCACCGCAGAGACCACCACTACTGCTGAGGAAACGACTACCACCACTACCACCACCACTACCGCAACGACTCCTGCTCCGGCCGAGCCTGCTGCGACTGTTGAGTCGAAGTTTGCTATCAGCTACAACGGCGTGACTCTGAACGTAGGCGAGACCTTTGCAAACGTTGAGGGAAGCCTTGGCAGACAGGCTGCGGATCCCGTTGTGGGCGACGGCGGATGTCTCGGACAGGGAGTAAAGACCACTACATACTACTTCCCCCTGCTCAACATCGAAGTATATGAAGGCAAGATCGTTTCCATGACAATGGAAGACAACTGGTACACAGGAGACACCACCCCCAAGACCACAAAGGGTCTCGAGATCGGCTGCTCCAAGGAAGACGTTGAAGCTGCATACGGTGCATCCTCCGAAGGCGACGATTACAGAGCTGTTTATGTTGACGGCGATGTGACTATGGAAGTTTATCTCTTCGCAGGAGAGGTATCGGGCTTCTACATCCACGTTTGATAAAACTATGATCTATCGGGAAAACGCCGCACGTCCTGTGCGGTATTTTCTTGAAATTAAAGGTGTGTTCAATGGAATTTCAGGAAAACTATGACGTTATTGTTGTCGGTGCCGGACACGCAGGCTGCGAAGCAGCTCTTGCAGCGGCAAGGCTGGGGGTACGGACGGCTATCTTCACTATCTCTCTCGACTGCATAGCGAATATGCCCTGCAACCCCTCAATAGGCGGAACGGCAAAGGGGCATCTTGTGCGGGAGATCGACGCTCTGGGCGGAGAAATGGGCAGAGCTGCGGATGCGACCTTTTTGCAGAGCAGGATGCTCAACCGCGGAAAAGGACCTGCCGTCCACAGCCTTCGGGTGCAGGCGGACAGAGTGAAATATCATATCTATATGAAGCAGGCGCTGGAAAAATGCGAGGGGCTGAGGGTCAAGCAGGACGAGATCTGCGCCTTGCTCACCGACGGTGAGGGAAAGCTCTGCGGTGTGCAGACAAGGCTCGGAACGAAATACGGGGCAAAGGCTGTAATAATCGCCAGCGGAACTTATCTCAACGGACGGATACACGTAGGCTCCACAAGCTACGAGAGCGGTCCGGACAACGTGCTGCCGGCAAAATTCCTCTCGGATTCCCTGAGAGAGATCGGCGTAGAGCTCAGGCGCTTCAAGACAGGCACTCCTGCCCGTGTCCACAGACGCTCCATAAGCTTTGACGAGCTTGAAAGACAGGACGGCGATGAAAAGATCACCCCCTTCTGCTTTGACAACAAGCGGGAGCTGAAAAACCAGGTCTCCTGCTACGTTGCCTACACCAACGCCGACACCCACAAAGTCATCCTCGACAACATCCATCTCTCTCCTATGTACTCGGGACAGATCGAAGGCGTAGGCCCGAGGTACTGCCCGTCAATCGAGGACAAGATAAAGCGCTTTTCGGACAAGCCCAGGCACCAGCTTTTCATCGAGCCTATGGGGCTCGACACAGACGAATATTATCTCCAAGGGATGTCCTCCTCTCTTCCCGAATGGGTGCAGCTCAAATTCCTGCGTACCATAAAGGGCCTTGAAAACGTGGAGATAATGCGCAACGCCTATGCTATCGAATACGACTGCTGCGACCCCACACAGCTCCTTGCGACCCTTGAGTTCAAGGATATCCCCGGGCTCTACGGGGCAGGACAGTTCAACGGCACCTCGGGCTACGAGGAAGCCGCAGCTCAGGGGCTTATCGCAGGAGTGAACGCAGCCCTGAAGATCAAGGGGGAAGAGCCCCTTGTGCCGGACAGGGCTTCGAGCTACATCGGCACGCTGATAGACGATCTTGTTACAAAGGGCTGCTCGGACCCATACAGGATGATGACCTCACGCAGCGAATACAGGCTGCTGCTCAGACAGGACAACGCCGACCGCAGGCTAACTCCCCACGGCCACAGGATAGGGCTTATCTCCGACGAAAGATATGAGGCTCTGCTGGAAAAGGAAAGGCTCACCGAAGCCGAGATCGAACGCATCAGACATGTGAACCTGGGTCCGTCGAAGGAGCTCAATTCCTATCTTGAAGGGCTGGGCACGGAAGCTCTGACCACCGGCATAAAGCTCTCGCAGCTGCTGAAACGACCCCAGGTGAGCTACGAGGGGCTCGCACCCTTCGACAAAAACCGGCCAGAGCTGCCGGAGGATGTCTGCGAGCAGGTGGAGCTTGAGATAAAATACGAGGGCTACATAAAGATACAGCAAGAGCAGGTGGAAGCCATGCGGAAGCTGGAAGCAAAGGCACTTCCTGCCGACACGGATTACTCGCAGATACGCGGTCTCAGGCTTGAAGCCGCAGAAAAGCTCGGCAAGGTGAGGCCGCTGTCGGTGGGGCAGGCAAGCAGGATATCCGGCGTGAACCCCGCAGATGTCAACGTGCTGCTGATATGGCTTGCCGCACAGAAACGAAAGGACTGAAAACTTTGAACCTACCCGGATATGAAGCCGTTAAAAAGCTATTCTCGGAAGGCGGGATGGAGCTTTCAAAAGAGCAGTACGAAAAGCTCTCAGGCTATGCCGGCCTGCTGGTGGAGTGGAACGAGAAAATGAACCTCACCGCCATAACAGACCCCGAGGGCATAGCGATGAAGCATTTTTACGACAGCGTTTATCCCTTCACCCTTGTTGAGCTGCCGGAGGATGCAAAGCTCATCGACATCGGCACGGGAGCAGGCTTTCCCTCCTGTCCGCTGAAAATTTTCAGAAGCGGTCTTGAGCTGACCTTGCTGGACAGCCTGAACAAGCGGATACGCTTTCTTGAAGAGCTGTCCCGGACCCTCGGCCTCGGTGCGCAGTGCATACACGGAAGAGCTGAGGAGCTTTGCCGGAAGGAAGGATTCCGGGAGCATTACGACATCGCAACGGCAAGGGCTGTGGCAAACCTGGAAAAGCTCTGCGGCTACTGCCTGCCTTACGTTAAGCCGGGAGGTTTCTTCCTTGCGCTGAAAGGCTCGGACGGAAAGAACGAGCTGGCGGCAGCAGAGAAGGAGATAGAAAAGCAGGGCGGAAAAGTGGCAGCCTGCAAGGAGTACACCCTCCCCAACGGCGACGGCAGATGTCTTATCGTCATCGAAAAAGTGAAGTCCGTCCCGATCATATCGAAAAAGAAAAAGAAGAAATAAAGCCAGGCAGTCTTCCGAAACGGGAGGCTGCTGCTTTTTAGCGGCGGAAAATGCTCCCTCGTTATATTCGGCGGAAAATGCGCCCTCCCCGTAGGGGGAGGGCTTAATTTGGACACTTGAAAAAATTACAGGACAAACTGTAATATTTCTCACCTGACTGCGTCTTTATAAGTGAAAGGCGGTGAAACGCATGGAGGACAAGGAGATAGTCAGATTGTTTGAACGCCGGGATGAACGCGCGGTCTCCGAAACGGCAGAAAAATACTCTCTCTATTGCAGGCGTATCGGCATGAATATACTGCAAAGCCCCGAGGACTGCGACGAGTGCTTTGATGACGCTCTGATGAAGCTGTGGGAGAACATCCCTCCCGAAAAGCCCCAGGACCTGGGCGCATATCTTGCCGTTGCCATGCGCAGCTCCGCTCTCAGCCGGTACCGGAAACAAAACGCAAAAAAACGCACGGCAGACAGCCTGGCACTTGCGGAAAGCGAGCTTACGGAGATACTTCCCGACAGCACGGATATCCAGTCAGAGCTTGAAGCAAAGGAGCTTCTGAAGGCTGTGAACAGCTTTCTGCGCTCTCTGCCGAAGAACAAAAGACTGCTGTTCGTCAGAAGATATTTCTATCTCGACAGCCTGTCGGATGCAGCAGAATACTGCGGCATGAACCCGAACAAGGCCGGGGTGACGCTTCTGCGGATAAGAAAAAAGCTGCGGGCTTACCTCGAAAAAGAGGGTCTGACCGACAGCAGCGGAAAGGGTGAGAAAAATGACGGAAAATGATACAAGACTTATAGAGATGATGTCGGGGCTCGACCCCTGCTTTGTGAGCGAAGCTGCCGACAGGAAAAAACGTCCCGTTCTGAGGCGGAAGATAAGCCCCATGATAGCTGTTGCGGCAGCCACGGCAGCGCTTTTCGTCTCGGCAGGAAGCGCTTATGCTGTGTCGGTATATGCCGAAAAGAATCGCGCTGCTGAGAACAAAGTCAAGCAGGAAAGAGAAGCCTCGGGTTACAACAGAGGGCTTGATAGCGACGATTTCGTTATGCACTACATCGGCGAGCACGACGATGCTAAGGGTCTTGCGGATATTTACAGCAAGACAAAGTTCACGCCGATAGTCACGGAGAACGAGCATCTCCGGCTGACGGTGCAGACCTGCCTTGCGGACGACCACTATGTAAGGGGTGTTATGACAGTTGAAGGCCTCGACGATGAGGGCAGGGAGTATGTCCGCTCACGCCTGCTGCTGACAGACGAAGAGTTCAAAGAAAACTGGGAGAAAACTCTTGACGGCAGCGCAGAGGACAACGGCTCTCTCTATCCCTGGATGTTCGTTATGGACAGCAGCGGAGAAAAGGAAACTCTGGTGAGCTACGGAGCAGACGGTATGTTCGGAACGGAAGACGGCAAGACATCATTTGAATACTCGCTGTGCAAAGACAGGCTCACCGAACACGCACAGAGCGATACCGTTCCTGTTACCATGTTCGAGGACTCGACGATAACGAAAGACCACAAAGGCATAGATCACTTGAAGTCCGGCATCTTCGGCGGAATGAGCTTCGAGCTGCCCACAGGAAAGAACGTGGGAGACCTGACCCTTGAAAGCGGCGACGGCAGAAAGCTCTATGTTTCCGAGCTCTGCTTCTACGGCTCCTACGACGGAAACAACGGCTTTGACAGCTTTGCCTGCCCCGTTACTTTCAGCTACCAGAACGGCAATAAAGTCATCTATTCCGACTCCTGGAACAATGTTGGAGCCTATGACGAAAACGGTAACTTCTATCAGCTCAAGCACGCCGATCTTGACGGCGGAATGAACCTCTTCGAGCTTGAAGGCCTTATCAGCATAGACTGCGCAGGCACGATCTACTATCCCGTTATGCAGGAGAAATAAAACAGGCGGAAAATGCCAAAGCAAAAAAACAGACCCCGAGGCAGCATCAAACTGCTTCGGGGTCTTGCTTATCATTTAGAATTCGATCTTTCCGTAAAGACCTGCATTGAGGGTATCCTCGGGCTTCGGACGCTTGTAGTCCTTCTCGAAGCTCGTGGTGATATCGAAATG
>CAMVOF010000069.1:0-11139 GCA_947169055.1 uncultured Clostridia bacterium | reverse complement strand
AGTATCTGCACGAGGGGGTACATTCCCGAACCGCCTATGCCTATGAAATGTACTCTTCTGACGCTTTTCAGTATCTCATCCGAGATCATTGCAATGCCTCATTTCCATATATTTTTTGCGGTATCCCTGCAAGTCTGCGCCGGGGCCGCGTCGAAAACGTTTCATATTACGATTATACAACGCAAAAGCCCTTTTGTCAAGGAATAACAGGGTGGATCTTGTCGTCTTGACTTTTGTCTGTTTTTGTGATACACTATATATAGTTATGCAAAGCCTCTCAGAGGACAAAATATAATCCATTCGGGGTGATGAGATTTGACCTTCAGTTCTGTAGTTTTCCTCTTCATATTCTTCCCGGCAGTGTTCCTGCTTTATGCGGTGTGTCCGCAGAAGACCATGCGCAACATCATTCTTGCGGCTGCGAGCCTGGTGTTCTACGCTTTCGGCGAACCTGTTGCGGTAATGATAATGATAGTCTCTATCATTTTCAACTATATATTCGGACGAGCTGCCGCAGGAGAAAAGCACGGCAAGCTGGCCGTATTCTTAGCGGTGCTGCTGAATATAGGGCTTCTGATAGCGTACAAATACACGGGCTTCTTCGCCCAGACCTTCAACGACATAACGGGGCTCTCGATACCCGTGCCCAACATCAGGCTGCCCATAGGTATCTCCTTCTTCACCTTCCAGGGGCTCAGCTACGTTATCGATGTTTACAGAGACAAAGAGAGCGTTCAGAAAAATCTCTTCTCGGTGCTGCTTTACATCTCATTCTTCCCGCAGCTGATAGCAGGTCCTATAGTAAGATACCAGGACATTTCCAAGCAGCTGGGAGAACGGGAATTCTCGGCAGACAGAGTCAGCAGAGGCGTGAACCGCTTCATCCTGGGTCTCGGAAAGAAGGTCCTTATCGCAAACCAGATGGGACTTATCGCAGACTCGGTATTCTCATACGACCCCTCTGATGTGGGGATGTTCCCCTCCTGGGTGGGTGCAGTATGCTACACCTTGCAGATATTCTTCGATTTCTCGGGCTATTCGGACATGGCCATAGGACTGGGCTGCGTCTTCGGCTTCGACTTCAAGGAGAACTTCAACTATCCTTTCATATCGCCCAGCATACAGGAATTCTGGAGACGCTGGCACATCTCCCTCTCCACCTGGTTCAAAGAATATGTATATATCCCCCTGGGCGGAAACCGCAAGGGCAAAGTCAGGACCACCGTGAACAAGCTCATCGTTTTCTTCCTGACGGGCTTCTGGCACGGTGCTAACTTCACATTTATAGTATGGGGCATGATACACGGTCTCTGTCAGATGCTGGAGACCTATCAGATAATCCCGACGAAGAAGAAATGGTTCAAGCCCCTGGGACACATCTACACGATGCTGGTGGTCGTGCTGGCCTTCGTGCTGTTCCGAGCCGACACTCTCACCCAGGGATTCAGCCTGATAGGCAATATGTTCTCGGGCGCTTCGGGTGACGCGGCTGTGAACGCAGAGATACTTTCAAATCTCTCGCAGCTCGTGGTGCTGTCCTTCATCTTTGCGATAATCCTCTCGATGCCGGTATTCAGGGTGATAAGAACAAAGGTCTCGGAGACAAAGTGCGCAGCAGCTTACGACTATGCTGCATACACAGGCTCGCTCCTGATCTTCGGGCTGTGCATACTCTCGCTGGTATCCAGCAGCTACAACCCCTTCATCTATTTCAGATTCTGACCCGAAAGGAGGAAAACAGATGAATAAAGCATTCAAGATCATCTATGCCGCTGTTTTCTTTTCGGTATGCGCTTTGCCTCTGGCTATGAAGCCGTTTTCGGGAAGCAATGCCGAGGTCGAGAAGAAGAAGCTGGCTGACAGACCCTCCGTCGTCGAGGACGGAAAGATAAACAACGATTTTTCGACGCAGTTCGAGGCCTGGTTCAACGACAGGCTCCCCCTGCGTTCGGAGCTGCTCTCGGCAGCAGGCTTCGTCAAGGGAGAGATACTTTCGTCGCCATCGTCAAACGTTATAAGCGGCAGCGACGGCTGGCTGTTCTTCAACGACGAGAAAAAAGACTACATGGACACCAATGCCATGACCGCAAGCCAGACAAGGGCTGCAGCGGTGACGCTCTCGCTTATCGAGGAGAGAGTGAGATCAACGGGAGGAAGATTCACCTTCGTGCCGATGCCGAACAAGGCTTCGGTCTATGGCGAATATATGCCTAAGTGCTACACCAGAGCCGAGGAGAACAATTATACAAGGCTCTGCAGGGAGCTTGACGACCTGGGCGTGAACTACGTTGATATGCTGGAGATCATGACTGACCAGAAGGACTTAGGGCTTTACCACAAGCGCGACACCCACTGGAATTACCTCGGGGCTCTGATCGGCTACAACGAGATAATGAACTCCCTGGGAGCTGTACACGAAAACTACGACGGTGTTACTTTCAGCTATCTCAAGACCTGGGAAAGCGACCTGGACAAGCTGCTCTACCCCACGGGAGGCTTCACGGATTATCAGTATTACTTCGACATAGCTTACAACCAGTTCATGTTCACATATCCTTCCGCCGCAGCCGATCCTGCGGAACAGCTTGCCGTCTTTATGAGCGACAAGGAAGAAAACGACATGAACATCACTTCCAGAAGCTCCACGCAGATGCCCAACGAGCGTCTTTATATGGTGAGAGACTCCTTCGGCAGAGCGCTTCTGCCCTTTATGATCGACAACTACAAGACTGCCACCTTTGTGCGTACCAACTGCCCGGACATCGGCAAGGCACAGGGTGCGGATATGGTCTATGAGATAGTCGAGAGAAATCTCAAGAACGTTATCTCCACGGCGCCCTTCATGTTTGCGCCGGAAAGGACGGAGGCTGAGGCTTCCGCTTCGTCGGAATGTGAGCTTTGCGAGTCCGTATGCAAGAACGAGGGCTACGCCATAAAGATATGCGGAACATTCCCGGAGGACGCCTGCACAGGGGACGGCAGAGTTTATGTGAAGCTCGAAGGACAGGGTGTGAGCCGCGTATTCGAGGCATTCCCCATCTGCGAGAGCGAGCTCTTCGGAGATGACTGCACAAAGGGCTTCTCGATGTACATCGATCCCTCCCTCGGGCTCGACGGCGAATTCGAGATGACCGTATTCAACGGAGACACGGCTTACAAGGCCGGGAAAATAAACACATCAAAACAGTGATAAACCAACAAAAAAGAACAGGAGTGTATGAGAATGAAGATCCAGAAAATCATGCTTGCATCGGCTGTAGCTCTGCTGTGCCTTGCAGGCTGCGGAAACAGTGACAGTGAAGGCAAGGGACAGATAACGATAGTGACAAAGGACACCACTGCTGCGACAACGCCTGCGCCTGCCGACAGCTCGGCGGACGAAAGCGTTCCCGACGATGCATCGGCAGCTGACGAAAGCTCTGCCGCACAGCCCGATGCAGGACCCGCAGTTCCGGCGGATGCACCTCTTTCCGAAAAGGCAAAGTTCATTTATAAGGGCGTTACTATCGGCGTAGGCGAAAAATTCAGCGACTACAAGGATAAGCTCGGCGATATGCAGGCTCCCATGAACAGGAGCCAGCCCTGCATACCCGGTGCCGGCGAATCAACGAATTATGCCTACGACGGAATGTCCATAAGCACCAACAAGGACGACGTGATCTACAGCATTTCCCTTGACCACGACTACACCAAGAGCAACGAACCCTCAACGGCAGGCGGTCTGCATCTCGAACAGACCGAGGAGGACACAAAGCGTATCCTCGGAGATATCGAGCCGAAATTTGAAGGGCTTTACAGCTACGAGGACGGCGATCTGGAGCTTACCGTGACTATCTACGACGGCAAGATCCTCACGATACACGCAGAGAACCTCCAGCTCCTTATGGAAGAGTAATTCCGCAAACGTTTTCCGCAAGACAAGTTAACTGATAATTCATATTTTTTGTTTATCATCGCCAAAAATAAGCAAAAATGAATTTTTGAAAGAGCAAAAATGCAGAAAATTCACAAAAGGGCTTGACAAGTGCAAGCCGGATATAGTATAATACAGACACAGAGGCAAGGACGTCTTAAGGAAACAAAAGATCTCCTGCCTCTGTTTTTTATTTTCATATGGGTATATCTGAACAGACGTGGCAATGGTGTCATCAAAGACTTTGCTGCGTCTGTTTTTTATATCCCGGGGAGGTCTTTGTATGACAGTTGAATTTTGGTTCTTGATCGGAGCCGCACTCGTTTTCTGGATGCAGGCAGGATTTGCAATGGTGGAGACAGGCTTCACCCGTGCAAAGAACGCCGGCAACATCATCATGAAGAACCTTATGGACTTCTGTATCGGCACTGTTGTGTTCTCGCTGCTGGGCTACACCATCATGATGGGTGAAGACACGCTCTGCGGACTCATCGGTCTGCCGAACATGGATATGTTCACTCACTTCAAGGAATTTATCGCAAGTCCCGAAGACGGAAGCTTCACAGGTGCTTCGACCTTCGTATTCAACCTGGTATTCTGTGCGACCACCGCGACGATCGTTTCGGGTGCTATGGCAGGAAGAACAAAGTTTTCCAGCTACTGCCTGTATTCCGGCTTCATCTCGCTGATCGTTTATCCGATTGAAGCGCACTGGATCTGGGGCGGCGGCTGGCTCTCCGAGCTTGGCTTCCATGATTATGCAGGTTCCTGTGCGATCCACATGGTGGGCGGTATCGCTGCACTCATCGGTGCTATAATGGTAGGTCCCCGTCTCGGTAAATACGAAAGAGACAAGGACGGCAAGGTCATCAAAGTAAACGCTATCCCCGGACATTCCATCACCCTCGGTGCTCTCGGTGTGTTCATCCTCTGGCTGGGCTGGTACGGCTTCAACGGTGCTGCCGCTACGACAGTCAGCGAGCTCTCGTCGATCTTCATGACAACGACTATCGCACCGGCAGTTGCTACCTGCGTTACCATGATCTACACCTGGGCACGCAACGGCAAACCTGATGTTTCAATGTGTCTCAACGCTTCCCTTGCTGGTCTTGTAGGCGTTACCGCAGGATGCGATGCTTTCGATGCTATCGGTGCAGCAGTTGTAGGACTTGTTTCCGGTCTGCTGGTCGTATGGGTAGTTGAATTCATCGACCTCAAGCTCCACATAGACGACCCTGTCGGCGCTGTAGGCGTTCACATGGCAAACGGCATATGGGGAACTATCGCAGTAGGTCTTCTTGCAAACCCGGATGCTCCCGCAGGACTTGAAGGTCTGTTCTACACCGGCAAGGCAACTCAGCTTGGATATCAGTGCGCAGGCGTTGGTTCCGTAGCTGCTTACACAACAATAATGATGGTCGTAACCTTCGGCATCATCAAGAAGGTACACGGTCTGCGTGCTTCCGCAGAGGACGAGATCCTTGGTCTGGATATCTCGGAGCACGGTCTTCCCAGCGCATACCCCGACTTCATGCCCTCTGTACACAAGTACACTACTTATGAAGAGTACGCTGACGCAACAGTTGTTACCGGCGAGACTCCCGAGGCTGAGGCTATCCCCGTTCAGAAACTGCCGAGCCTTGCTCCCGAAGGCCGTCCCAAGATGACCAAGGTAGAGATCATCTGCAAGGAGGCAAAGCTGGACAAGCTGAAGAACGCTATGACAAAGCTCGGCATCACCGGCATGACAGTTTCCCACGTTATGGGCTTCGGTTCGCAGAAGGGCAAGCCCGAGTATTACAGAGGTGTTCCTGTTGAGATCAACCTGATGCCCAAGGTACAGGTAGATATAGTTGTAGTCAAGGTGCCTGTCAAGGACGTTGTTGCGACCGCTAAGAAGGCTCTCTATACAGGCCACATCGGCGACGGCAAGATCTTCCTCTATGACGTTGAGAACGTAATAAAGGTCAGGACCGGCGAAGAGGGCTACGACGCACTCCAGGACAGCGAATAAGCTGATATAAAATCGCTTACCAAAACCCCCTTTTATTATTCCATAAAAGACCGCAGGCTGTTCCCTTTTGGGTCCGGTCTGCGGTTTGTTTTACGGGAATTATTGTCTATTACCAAGCATACTGCTCAAATCCGTCAACGACCCATTCGCCGTCGGTCTTGATGAAATACAGTCTGTTATAATACTTTCCGTCGCTTACGAGGCTATATGTATAAACGGAATCTTCTTCTTTCATCTCCCTTGCCATAAAAACGATAGCTTTAGTATCGGTGCAGATGCAATGAGGCTCGATCTTGCCGAGCTTAAGCTCACGATCATTGTATTTATGCTTAGGGTCAAGACGTAAAAATCTGTCGTAGGAAATGATATCGGCATACTTTCGGCTCGTTCCATTAGTTTTATATGATTCCTCTATCATATCGGCGGTGAGCTTCTCCAGATACTCCTTCTGCTCCTTATCCTGCATCAGATCGGCTATCCTGAGATCGTACACATCCAGATACTCACGATCAGGAGTGCCATCGTAAAATCTTCTATTATAATTACTGACTCTTGTTGCCATAAAGGCTATCACCGACGATGAAATTGCCAAAACAACTATACACAAAACTATCAGTTTCTTCTTTTTCATTTTTATCTCTCTTTCGCGGATCTGCGGTTTGTTTATTACAACATCACAAAAAACTCCGTGATCTCCCATTTGCCGTCTGAGCGTTCAAGATAGAGCTTATCGGGGTTGTAGGTCTCTGTTGGAGTTATTGGATTGCTTTCACTTACCTGCGACGGTTTGTCAGTATAGACCGGCTCATAGGCGGCGATAGCTTTATCCTTGTATTTTTTAACAGTCAGGTTGATAACGCGGAGCTTTGCAGGGTCGGAATCGTGGCCATTATATACTCTTACCAGCCGTTCATACATACTGTCGCTGACCGATAGCATCTCAAACTCCGGCTTCGGCTTGGCTCGTCCCACAGCAAGGACAAGCTTCTCGATCTCTGCCGCAAGCTCGTCATCGTACTCAAAGTCTTTATCTCTTTTCACGCCGAGGTATTCATTGTCTATGTACGGATACGGGGAATCGTCATCGGATGTCATGTCGCAGCCTGTTATAAAAACAGAAACAGCGAGCAGAAGCAATAAAAGGATAAGTCTTTTTTTCATTTTTATCTCTCTTTCCGGAGCCTATTGATACGATATCCTCCTATATATTATACCGTTTTAAAGCGGCTTTTTGTCACATAGATCTGCAAAAAAATTGCAAAAAGCCGAAAAATCGGCGATTTGAACAAACGAGGTGCTGCGTTTTTGGGCAATAAGGCTATGGCTTGGCCCGCTGAAAAGCCGCAGGGGGGATGTGTTGACTTTTTTGCGGTTTGATGATATAATTTGTTTACCTTATTTTTGAAAGAGGAATTGCGATGAGATTCAGATACAAGGCTGCGGCTCTGATGCTTGCGGCTGCGGTGCTCGGGGGCTGCGGCAAGACGGATATCTCGGAATACAGCGAAGCTGAGTCGGAAGCTCCGAAGACGCTGACGGCTACGGTGACCACCGTTACCACCACTGCGCCGGAGACGGAGACCGCCACCGAGACCACCACTGAGACCACGACAACGACAAAAAAGAAAAAGACCACCACCACAGCGGCTGAAACGGAGCCTGAGCCTGAGACCACGACGGCAGAGGCGACGACGACTGCTGCTGTGACGACTGTTCCTCCCGATACGACGACCACTACAACGACGACTCACGCGGAAAGACCTGCGAACCTTGCAGACTATATGCCGGCATACGGCGAATGGTGCGGGAACATCGTTGTTGTTGACAGGTACGAGGGTGACAGGATAAGAGGTCTGCCGCCGTTTTACGGCTATCTTTCCACGGGTCAGACCTATGCTTCGGTGCTGAACAAATACAAGGAAATGGTGGGCAGCGGAGTGAATGTTTACAATCTGCTGTGTCCCCTTGCTTCGGCTTACTATCTGCCGGCAGGGATGGAAAACACCTTCACCGAGCAGCACGGCTGCATAACCAACGTGGGAGACTATCTGAACGGTGTTGTGAACGTTGATGTTTACGATGCTTTGGCAGCACATCTTGACGAATACATCTACTCGCGGACAGACCACCACTGGCAGCCTCTGGGAGCTTACTATGCGGCGAAGGAATTTGCGGCTGCGGCAGGTGTTCCCTTTGCCGATCTTTCTGAATACGAGAGCGTATTCAAGACAGACTATCTCGGCTCGAACTACACCTACAGCGGACAGATACCCGAGTTTGCACAACACCCCGACACCTTCACCTACTACAAGCCGAAAAACAGCTACAAGACTCGCTACTACGACGGGTATTTCAGCAACGGCTACGACGGCAGCCTGTTCTTCGACAGTATGTCCGGAGCCGGATGCTACTGCTCCTTCCTTGGGGGAGACACCCAGATCTGCGAGATAGACTCGGATGTTGACAACGGCAGGGTGCTGGTCATGATCAAGGACAGCTACGGAAACGCTCTCGTGCCTTTCCTTGTGCAGAGCTTTGACAAGATATACGTTGTGGATCACAGATACACATACATCAAGATGAACGACCTGTTCTCGAGGGTTGGTGCAACGGATGTTCTCTTCGGGGCTTCGATCTCCAGCGCTTACGCTGACACGAGGATAAACATGATAAAGAATCTGATGAAATAACACAAAAAGCCGTACAGATCATTTCGGTCTGCACGGCTGTGTTTTTCTGTTTATTTATTTGTGGCTTCTGCTTCTTTAACGAGGTCGGCAAGGGTGATATTATCCACCACGCCGTTTATCGCATCGTAGAGCTTTTCCCAGACGCCGAGGGTGACGCAGGACTCGGCTCTCGGGCAGGTATTGGGAGCGATGTCGAGGCAGGCAACAGGAGCAAGGCTGCCCTCTGTGAGCCTGAGTATCATTCCGACGGTATATTCCTCGGGAGCTTTGGCAAGCATATATCCGCCGCCTGTACCGCGGACGCTTTTTACATAGCCGGATTTCGTCAGCGCAGAGATTATCTGCTCCAGATATTTAAGGCTTATCTGCTGGCGTTCGGCGATATCCTTGAGAGCTGTATATTTTCCTTCTCCGCACATAGCGAGGTCGAGCATGAGCC
Organism: uncultured Clostridia bacterium; assembly: GCA_947169055.1. GTDB lineage: Bacteria > Bacillota > Clostridia > Oscillospirales > Ruminococcaceae > FB2012. The sequence goes on along the minus strand of CAMVOF010000069.1, from coordinate 2,083 downwards.
GCAGAGCATAGCGTCCTTTAGTTGATATTTTCAAGGCGATCATCCCTTCCGAAATTATTTGTTACTCCTATTATAATATTTCCTATATGTTTTGTCAATACCCGGGCGCGGACCCAGGCGCGGGTGCGCATTTCGCGACCCGGGCGCGGGTGCGCAGTTCGCGTGACGCCGGCTTTGCCGGCTTACAACTGTGTAAAACTAAACAATTCCCTCGCGATACGGCGGCACTCATAAGGCTTTTGCGGGAGTTTATTTATTAAACCGCAAATACGACAGCAAGACAGAGCACCGAATGAAAGTGCTCTGTCTTTTTGTTATGGCTTTTTATGGTTTAGAAGGTCTTGTTATGGAATGGCAATTGTTATCTTTATATTTCTTACTCAGTAAAGAGAGGTGTGGAATAGTATCTGTCGCCGCTGTCGGGAAGAAGAGCAACTATCACTTTGCCCTTATTCTCGGGACGCTGAGCGAGAACTGTTGCTGCATGGAGAGCTGCACCCGAGGAGATACCTACGGAGATGCCCTCTTTCTTTGCGAGGAGCTTTGCCTTTGCAAAGGCGTCGTCGTTGGATACGGGAAGTACCTCGTCATAGACATCGGTGTTCAGGACATCGGGAACAAAGCCTGCGCCGATACCCTGTATCTTATGCGCACCTGCTTTGCCCTGGGAGAGTACGGGTGAAGTCTCGGGCTCGACGGCAACGATCTTAACGCCGGCATTCTGCTGCTTGAGATACTCTCCGACACCTGTAACGGTGCCGCCTGTGCCTACGCCGGCAACGAATATATCTACCTTGCCGTCGGTATCCTTCCAGATCTCGGGACCTGTTGTTGCTCTGTGGATCTCAGGGTTTGCGGGGTTGACGAACTGTCCGGGGATGAAGCCGCCCTCTATCTCCCGGGCAAGCTCCTCGGCCTTTGCGATAGCACCCTTCATGCCCTTGGTGCCGTCGGTGAGGACGATCTCTGCGCCGTATGCTTTGAGGATATTTCTTCTCTCAACGCTCATCGTTTCGGGCATGGTGATGATTATACGGTAGCCCTTAGCTGCTGCTATGGAAGCAAGACCGATACCGGTATTGCCGGAGGTAGGCTCGATGATGACGGAGCCGGGCTTCAGCTTGCCCTCCTGCTCTGCCTTTTCGATCATAGCCTTTGCGATCCTGTCCTTAACGCTTCCTGCCGGATTGAAATACTCGAGCTTAGCCAGAACTGTGGCTTCGAGGCCCAGATCTTTCTCGATATTCGTTACCTCAACGAGAGGTGTATTTCCGATCAGTCCGAGGGTACCTTTATAAATGTTTGACATAGTGATCTCTCCTTATTTTATTGCTGCAAAGCCTTTTTCAAGGTCTGCGATTATATCGTCCGAATGCTCGGTGCCTATCGACAGGCGGATAGTGTTCTGCTCTATGCCTGCTGCGGAAAGCTCAGCATCGGAAAGCTGCGAATGTGTGGTGGATGCGGGATGTATAACAAGGGACTTAACGTCTGCAACGTTTGCAAGCAGGGAGAATATCTCCAGTGCATCGATGAACTTCCAGGCTTCTTCCTTGCCGCCCTTGATGTTGAAGGTGAATATCGAGCCGCCGCCGTTCTTGAAATACTTGTTATAGAGAGCGTGCTGGGGATGATCCGGCAGCGAGGGATGATTTACTTTCTCAACAAGGGGATGATCAGCGAGGAACTCAACGATCTTCTTGGTGTTCTCTGCATGACGCTCGAGTCTGAGGGACAGGGTCTCGATGCCCTGGAGAAGCAGGAAGGCATTGAAGGGCGAGATCGCAGCGCCTGTATCACGGAGCAGGATAGCTCTGATATATGTAACGAATGCTGCCGGGCCTGCGGCTGCTGTGAAGGACACACCGTGGTAGCTCGGGTTGGGAGCTGCGATGCCGGGGAACTTCTCGGGAGTCCAGTTGAACTTGCCGGAATCTACGATGATACCGCCGAGGGTGGTGCCGTGTCCGCCGAGGAACTTGGTTGCAGAATGAACAACGATGTCAGCGCCCAGCTCGATAGGTCTGATGAGGTAAGGTGTACCGAATGTGTTGTCGATAACCAGGGGGATGTTGTTTGCGTG
>CAMVOF010000068.1:0-11223 GCA_947169055.1 uncultured Clostridia bacterium | reverse complement strand
GACCCCATAAGATTTGTGGGCGGCGGAGCACTTTCTCCCGTGACCTGTCAGATGCTTGCGGATATAACAGGTCGGGTCATAGAAACGATAGATGAACCGCAGAATTCCGGAGCAGTCGGGGCTGCGCTGCTGATAGCGCTTGGAATGAAGATCATTGATTCACCGGAGGCGGCCGGAAGAATGGTACCGGTCAGTGCAGTTTATCGTCCCGATCCTGCAAACAAAGCTGTCTATGAGCGTAATTATAAGGTGTTTCGGAGACTGTATAAGAGCAACAAAAAGCACTTTAAGGCGCTGAACGAAAACTGATATTTTTAAGGCAACACCGCACAACCCGCGGTGTTGCCTTAATATATTTGCCTCAGCCCTCGTCGTACACTAAAATTATGCTTCGGAAAACTTTACAATTTTTCGCAATTCTGTTCAGTTTTGAACAGAATTCCCTCGGCGGTGTTCAAAACCGGACATTTGGCCGAAAAATTGTAAATTGATTTAACCAACAAAGTGTGATACTATATTTATACAGGGCAAGGGGAGTTCCCGATCACTGCTGAATCGAGCCTAAAAAGATACGCTGAAACTCATATCGTGCTTGACTTTGTATGCATGATATGTTATAATATATTAAAAATATATCAACATTTTATTTAATCTTTTTAACATAAGCCGTTTCGTTATAATAAGGTATAAGAATAGTGATCAGAAAGGAAGAATACTATGAAGCATCATTTGAGATTCAAAAAGGTCATAGCCTTTGTTCTGGCGCTGACGATGTCTGTCACAGTCCTTGCCTCCTGCGAGGATAAGGACGACAGCAGCTCTCAGGCTTCCGAATCTACGGTATCGACTGCGGATGACAGCAGCGAAGCTCCCGACAGCATTGCTGACAGCACAGATGACAGCACCGGAGATCAGGGCGGAGAGCAGGAGCCGGAGGCAAAGGTCCTGGCGTCTGCTGTTAAGTTCCTCTCCAGCGGCAAGTACACCACTGTCGTTGAAGCCAATTCGGCGGATGTTGACCTTTCGGGTCTGACCGCTGATAACGTTGAGGTAACGTATATCGGTCTCGATCCGAGTACAGTCATCGCTTCGTCTGCGGAAGAGGCAGAGGCAGAGGATGGCGAAGAGGGAACAGATGAGACCTCTTCCGAGGCCGTGACCGAGGCAGAGGCTGAGACTGAGGCTGAGGAGTTCGACTTCTCTGCATACGAGGACGGTGAGCGTAAAGCCACGCTGGATTCTCTCACCAAGAAGGACGACGGCAGCTGGGAGATCAGCTTTACCGACGAGAACGCTGTCAAGTACGGCACCTCGCAGTACAGCATCAGGATGAAGGATGTCAAGGAGATCGCTTCTGTTGAAGTTGAGTTCCCGGAACTGACCCTTACTCCCGATATCACCACGGTAAGCGCCGCAGCCACCGAGGTCAAGCTCACTCTGACTCTTAACGACAGCGAGTTTGCAGACGAGGTCACCAACGAAATGATCTCGCTTTACAACGGCTTCGAGAATATGACCGTTGACAGCGTTTCGGCATCGGGCAAGAACCTGACCATGCTGCTCAAAGGTGATATTTCCACCTACAACTCCAACTACGGTGCCAATCTCGTGGGCACAGTCGGCCTTGACCCCGAGGCTGTCAAGGACTGCGGCATCTCCCTGAGAGCAAATGTGGGCATCGAGAGCAATTATGCCGGCTTTGTGGGCTCGACCCTCAAATTCGAGGACGGCAAGATAACCGCCGACTTCGAGGCATCAGGCACAGTCAACGTCGACGAGCTCACCAAGGACAACCTCAAGATCGAGGGCGTAACCGTGGAGAGCGTCGAGAAGAAGGACGACAATTCCGCAGCGGTGGTCATGACTGCAAAGGATATCAAGAGCGTCAACGACTTTGTTGATCTCGTTTCCGGGAAGGATGCCGACTTTGCAGGCTGCGAGACTAAAGTAACTCTCAGCCAGGCAAGCTTCTACCCCGTATTCGACTACTGCGAGGCCGACGGCGACAACCTGAAAATGACCCTCGTCATGTACTGCTACGGCGGCACATTCAGCAGTGAGCTCAAGGCAGAGGACATCACCCTCGGCAACGAGTTCGAGGGAGGAAAGACCGAGAGCATCGAGGTCGCTGAGGACGGTGCTACCGCCAAGGTGATCGTCTCCGTTCCCGCTAACGGCCAGAAGGAGGACGATTTCTCCTACTACGGCGAGGTCAAGCTTGCCGCAGGTGCTATGACCAGCGCCTGGGGAGAGAAGACCTCCAAGGAAGCGAGCTTCGACCGGGTATATTCTCAGGACACCATCGGAAAGGCTATACTTTCAGAGCTTTTCAATAAGATAGACACATGGCTGACATATGACAGCACCGGCTTCTATACCGATGTTGAAGCTGATAAGATAACCCTCAACAAGGCGACCCTTAAAGCTATCCAGGAGTGGACAAGAGGTAAGGACGTCTGGTACGGCGGCATCATCTACTGGGGCACGTCATTTGCATCGGCAGCTTCCTTCGGCAAGTGGGTACTGGAGATCACAGGCATCATGAAGTCCGATCAGGAGAAGCTCATGGATGAGCTCCACAAGATTCAGGAAGCTATCGCAAAGATCGACAAGAAGCTGGAGGCCCAGAGAAAGCAGCTCATCAACCTGGAGAAGGAGATCTACCGCAACGGTCTCGAGCAGTACGAGAGGACCTACCAGACTTTCATCAGCTCGATGGAAGCTGTTGAATATGCTTACCAGAAGGCAGGCGAGGACCTTGAAGAACAGGGCATAACCATTTCCGATACCGCCACCGAAAAGCAGTATCAGGCATACAACAAGCAGCTCATAAACTACATCTACAAGCGCGGTGCCGAGAACGGCGGTGCAAACTCGACTTACGGCTCCTTTGATAAGAATTTCGAGAAAATGCGCGAAGCCTTCAACGATATCACCGGCTACTATATGGGCGGTACAGGGCTCAACTGTCCTCTCGACAAGTACGACAAGCTCTACGCTCTGATGTACAACTTCGATACTCAGTCCTATGCGGACAGATTCCTGCAGAGAGTTACTCTCCGCGCAAAGCTCACCGAGGCTATCCCCCTGCTGGCGTTCCGTTATCAGATACCTGCCGGCACCTATGATTCGATCGATCCCAAGAGCGATTTCGGCAAGTGCGTTGCCAACTACACCAACGCACTCGCAGTCCTTGAACGCTACGAGGTAACGGGCATCGCTCCCGAGGATGCCGTTTTCGGAAAAGACATTAAGGAAGTTGATCAGAAGATCAGCCAGAAATACATCAAGGAGATCTGCCTCTGGGGCGACGACACCTTTAACCCCGTGACCAATCTGGATGCTCTGGGTTACACGGTAATACCCTATGATCTCAACAAGAAGGCAGGCGGCTTTGACATCTATCTCGGCTACAAGACCACCAATGATTATAACGAAGCTATCAAGGATATCACCTTCCGCACAGGCAAGGGCAAAAACGGCGAGCCCTACGAGAAGGACAAGCGGAAATACAATCTTCCGATTTTAAGAGGCGACACCGAATTCACGGTCCAAGGCTTTACCGACGCTGGTACAAAAAAGAGAAAGGCACAAAAAGGAGACCTTAACCGCGCTGCAGGCGGTGAGTACATCTATATGTATTACACCAAGGAAGAGGGCGAAGACAAGACCGCGATCACGGAGCTTTATATCAACAACTTAAGACCCGGCTCTATAGACGGGGTTGATCTTAACAAGGGCGCAGGCGGAGACGATATCTTCCTCCACGCCACCAGACAGCCCAAGGGCGGCTACTATATCACCGATCTGAAGCTTGAGGCCAAGAAGCTGGATGATAAGGCAGTTTCCGATTACAATGCAGAAAAGTCCGGCTCCATGAATGACTACAAAGTGCTTGCACAGAACCTTAATCAGGGCAATCCCAACGCAGGCGGCTATCATATCTATCTCGGATATACGGAAGCTCCCAGCTATGAGGACGGCATAAAGGATATAAGGATATGCAAGGGCACCAAGGGTCAGGAGACCATAGTTTACGATAACAGGCAGTATCACCTCTGCGCAGTCAGCGATTCCGACTCGGGCTTTGCAGCAAGCCTCGGCGATCTGAACTACAACGGCAGCTCGGAGATCACGGACAATTCCCTCTATATCTATTACACCAAAGACAAGCTGGCCGATGATATGGGCGTTACCACTATCACCTTTGACAACGAGGGCTATGGTGCGGTCTGCAATATGAACCTCAATTCCGGTGCAGGCGGCGATGTCATCTATATGCACACCGACAGGCAGAACGACAAGAATTACCGCAGAACGGTCAAGGCATGCGGCTCCGATCCCAATTATCATCCCTACTGCTATGTACTGGGCGGCACCGTCAATTACGTTACTGTCTTTGATATGGAGCCTAATGTTTTGAACACCTATAATAAAAAATCTCTCGGATCATCGGCAGGCAGGGACTGGACTAATGAGGAGATCAGCGATTTCTTTGAAAGATCAAACAAAAGAAAAATGAAAGATGAATTTGCCCTTGCGGGAATAGACTTTAAAAGCGGTATGCTGTATATGAAAAACTCAAAAGCAAAGTTTGAGTCCGGAGGCGACGCCTCAGCGGAAATACAGGGCAGCGGTGTACAGAGGGATTCCACAGGTGTTCTGAATGAAGGATGGTTCTGGACGTTCCTGGGTAAGAAAGACGGCAAGTGTTATTGGTATGATCATACCGAACCCGCAGGCTTCCTCACACTTGACTAAGCTTAGGCACAACGCAAACTCACAAGCCGCCGTACTGACCTGCGGCGGCAGAGATAAACACTGAGAAGAAAGGACAGATATTATGACGCATAAGCACGGAAAAAAGTTTCTGGCAATGATGCTTGCCCTGGTGCTTACGATGTCGAGCTTTGCTGCCTGCAGCAGTAAAGACGACAGCAGCAGCGAAGCATCCTCCGAAGCCGTGACAACTACGGCTGCGGATGAAAGCAGCGTTCCCGACAGCTCCGAAGACGACGGCGGCAACGGCGGAGACCAGACCGGTGACGAGGAAGAAGCACCGGCTATCGAGGCCACGGCAGTTAAATTTGCTTCCGCCGGAAAATACACCACCACGGTCAAGTCCGAGAAAGTCGATCTTTCCGGCATCACCGCCGATAACATCGAGGTAACTTACATCGCCCTCACCGAGGAAACCCTCTATGACGCCACGGCTCAGGCCGAAGAGTCTGAGAGCGAGGCTGAGTCCTCCGAAGGCGAGGAAGAAACCGAGCAGGTCAAGTATGCTCCCGGCGAGCGCACCGCCAAGATCGACGAGGTAAAGAAGAACGACGACGGCAGCTTTGATATCACCTTCACCGACGATAACGACGACGAAGTCGATCCTTCCTGCTACTGCATCCGCTTCGACGGCATCGACGATATGGCTCTGGTAGAGGTGGAGAACGAGGAGAGAAACCTCACCGCCGAAGCCACAGATATCAACGAGAACACCACCGAGGCAAAGATCACCCTCACCCTCGACAACGGCGAGTTCGCCGACGAGGTCACCGAGGCTATGATCTCCACAGAGTGTGCTTTCAGCAAAATGAACGTTGAGAGCATTTCCTCCGCAGGCAAGAACCTGACTATCCAGCTCACAGGAAACATTACCCTCTCCGGCGACGAGGGAGCTTACAACTACGGTATCATCCGCCTCAAGCCCGAGGCTGTAAAGGACTGCAGCGAGTCTCTGTACACTATGATAAACGTGCAGACCGAGTACTGCGGCTTCGACGCTTCTACCCTCAAGTTCGAGGACGGCAAGCTCACGGCAGATCTGAAATCCTACGGTGCAGCAGACCTTGACAAGCTCACCAAGGACAACATCAAGATCGAAGGCGTTACGGTAGAGAGCGTCGAGAAGAAGGACGACAACACCGCGGCAGTCACCATGACAGCCAAGGACGCCAAGGACGTCAACAGCTTCGTTGCTCTGGTCTCCGGCGCTGAGGCCGATTTCGGCGGCTACAAGACCTTCATCGATCTTGCAGAGGCAAGCTTCTACCCCGTATTCGACTTCTGCGAGGAAGACGGCGACAACCTTAAGATGACCCTTAAGCTCTATATCTTCAACGGCACCTTCGATCAGGAGCTTTCGGCAGACAGCATCTCCTTTGACGGCGGCCTTGCAGATGCCAAGATCGAGTCCGTGAAGGCCGAGAGCGACACCACCGTTGAGGTGGTGCTCACCGTTCCCGCCAACGGCCAGAAGGCAGATGATTTCTCCGTAAGCGGCGACGTTAAGCTCGCAGCGGGCACTATGACGAACAAGTGGGGCGAAAAGACCTCCGAAGAGGCAGTTTACAGCCGCGTATATTCTCGGGAGACTATGGGCAAGGCCGCAGGCGGCGGGACCATAGATAGTCTCAGCCCGAAGGCTCTCGGCCAGATCCAGGAATGGGTAAGAGGCAAAGAGACCTGGTACGGCAACGCATTCTATTACGGCAACATGGCAGTTTCCGGCTTCTCGGCTGTCAAGCAGGTGCTGGAGCTCGCAGGCGTAATCAAGAGCGAGCATCAGCAGGTGATGGATTCCCTCAAGCAGATCCAGGACACCCTTAATAATATGCAGAACACCCTTGAATCCATAAGCAAGGATACCAAGGAGACCAAAAAGGCTCTTTACGCCTCCACCGTTGAAAAATACGAAAGCGATCTTTTCCAGCTCTATGATGCGCTGATCGGCTACAACTCCGTCATCAAGAAAGCAGGCGACGGCCTTGTCAAGCAGGGTATCACCCTTTCCGAAGATGCCACTCCGGAAGAGGCGCTGGAATATCAGCACAAGATATATCAGTATATCGACGAAAAGCTGGCAAAGAACAAGTATGACGGCAATTTCTGCAACTTCAACCATTACTATGAGATCATCCTCGATAAGTTCTCGATCATCGCAGGACAGGATCTCAGCAGCAGCACCTCAAACAATCCGCTGCTGGCTTATGACAGGATGTACTGCAATCTCTATAACTTCGATACTCAGACTTATCTCCCGCGTTCAGCTCAAAGACAGCTTGTCCGCGCAAGACTCATCGAAGCTATGACTATCATCACCGCTCGTTTTGAAATGACGGGTACCGAGCCCGAAGAGGAGTGGAGCAGTGACTACAAGCAGAAGAAGGGATATTTCGATCAGGCGATGCATACCATCGATGCGCTGGAGGTCACAGGTCTTACTCCCGATCAGGTATCCTTCAGCAAGAGAGAGATCGAAGTTGAGGTCAACAATTCCGAGGACTATATAAGCGATATCATGGTCTACGGCACCGATGATTCCTCCGCCAAGAGCTTCCTTGAACAGAAAGGCTATACTGTCATCAACTACGACCTTAACAGAAATGCAGGCGGGAAGTGGATATATCTCGGCTATAAGACCACAAAGGATTACTCCAAGGCTATAAAGAATCTTGTGATCCGTACAGGCAAAAACAAAAACAACGAAAAATGGAATAAAGACGGTGTCGAATATACCATCTGTCCCTATGACGGAGATACAAGATTCAAAAGCGAAAAGGGCGCCCTCAACTGTGCCGCAGGCGGCACTTGGATGTGGCTCTACTATACCAAGGCCGAGATGCCTGATAAAAAGGGCATAACCTCGATCTATGCCAACAACGGCAAGAACGGTTCGGTAAGCAATACGGATCTTAATGACGATTCCGGCGGAGACGATATCTATCTCCACGTTACAAAGCTCGCCAATGCAGCTAACTACATCAAGGATGTTACCGTGTTCAAGGGCGATCCTCAAAATGCTCCCTCTGGCTATGAGACCACTGTTCCCGTAAACCTCAATTCGGGCAACGGCGGCGAGCAGATCTATCTGGCCTATAATATGACCACGAGCTTTGATGAGGCAATAAAGAGCTTCGTTCTTGACAGTGAGAATGAGGGTGCCGATGCTATCGACATCAACGGCATCAAGTACACTCTCTGCAAGGGTCAGGGCTTCGACGGCAACATCAACGCCGGCAATGCAGGCAAGCCTATGTGGCTCTATTCCACCGTGACGGAGCAGGGCGGCAATGACGGCGCTGTTGCAGATATCGAGATCGACAGCATCTTCTCCGAGGATGCCGTCAGCGGCATGAACCTCAACGAAGGCGCAGGCGGCGATGTGCTTTATATGCACGGCGTGACACTCGATCCCAAGGGCAAGCGTCTTGTGAAGAAGACCGTAGGCGACGATCCGGCTTACTATCCCTTCTGCTATGCTCTCGGCTCGAAGATCAAGGTGGAAGTAAGAACTGTATACAATCCTCAGAGACTGAAGGATTGCGGCAGAGAAGACTGGTATGACTGGAAGGCTCTCGGCGGCAGTCCTAAGAGGAACTGGAACAATGCTGAGATCGATGATTTCCTCTTCCGGCTGGACGGCAGGACCCTCAAGCAGGATCTTGACCTTGCGGGCATCAGCCTCGGCAATGCTGAGATGCTCGTTACCGATATAAGCCCCGACATCGGAACAGCAACTTACGGCAAACTGAAATATTGGGTAGTTTCAAAGGTAAAGGCGGCATATATCCATAAGGATCAGTCCAGCGTTACCTCCAAGACCACCATAGAAAACTGGGAGCGTCACAGCACCTGGGCGTACTTTATCATCCAGTAAGGATCAACAGGGCACAAAAAAGAGCGGCTGCCTTTAACGGCAGCTCTTCTTGTGAACACGCAGTACCCCGCGACCCTTATAGGGCTGCGGGGTACTGCGTGTTAAAAATATAAGTATCGGATAACTGATATTTATTCTTTTTCGGCAGGTTCGTAAACGTCGATCTTAGTTACCTTTGCGGCATACTCGCCGTCGGGGAGAGGATCATTGATAAGCTCATCGTAGGTCTTGGTCATCTCAAAGGTCGCTGTGTCCGAGGCAAACTGATTGCCGAAAATATCGGTCACTACAAAGTAGTACTGATATGTCTTTTCATCAAGGGGCAGCTCTGTGATAGTAAAATCTGTGTCCTCTACGACGAATTCTTCTCCGTAATGGACATCGAGTTTGCCGTCCTCGCCCATGCTGATGCCCTCGGCAAGCTGTATCTTGTCGCCCTTCTGGAGCTCGAACACCTGCTTTGAGGGGATGCCGTTCTCGTCGTATCCTCCCCAAAGACCGCCGGGCATATAATGACCGCCGTTGAACTCTTCGCTGTTCCAGATGAAGCTGAAGCGGTATTCTCTCGTTTGGCCGTTCACCTTGACCGGCGAGCTGAAAGTGATGTAGCTGTCGTTGCCGGTGACAGTCTTGTAGAACAGGGGATGTCCGTTGAGGGCAAGGGTTATTCCCCGGAAGTTGCTGTGAAAATCCAGGTTTTCCCAATCCTTGTGGATGTCGTTGTCGGCGGCTATGGCAGTCTGCTTGCCGTTCTCGTCAACGGTCATCAGCACATAGTTGATGTTTCCGGCGTATCTTGCGCTCTCGGGAGTGAGAGAAACCTGGAAAGCTCCGTCCTCCGTGATGGAGCCTCTGTCGGAAAACTCCACCGTGGTCTCGGGGATGTTGAGATAGATGTCTTCGAGTATCTGATTATAGGGCTCGTTTATATCCAGCTCAAGATATTTTTCGATCTCATCGGCGTTGTAGATGAAGGGGCAGTAGAAGGATACTCCGAAATTGTTCCTCTTTCCGGTGTTTGCGTAGTAGGTCACGAAGTCGTTGCACACGGCTGCCATAAGATCTACGGTGGTGTCGTTTATTACATTGAAGCAAAGGATGAGATCCACCAGATCCAGCATATTCGAGTAGCCGCTCTCAAGAGAGTCGCCGCCGAAATGCTCGCAGTCTCTCATGGCGTTGATGAAGCCGACGTCCTTCTTTTCGCTGGCGTAGTCCTGTTCCTCACCCATTTTCATCACGGCATTGAAGGCGTCGACGACAAGATCTGTCTTGTTCAGGTCAAATACCGAAAGCGTTGAGAGAAAATCGTTTTTGTCCTTGCCCTTGCAGCGTTCGATGAAATCATCCACGATGATCCTGCCGGTCTCGGCGGCGTCGGGCTGCGTTGAGAAAGTCTCGGCAACGGTCTTCAATCCCCAGCCGCAGGAGGGCTCGATGTCCTGAGAGGCTATCATATAATCGGCGTAATCCTTGACGGAAATGGCTGTCTCGAAGGTAGCCATAAGGCAGGCATCGAAGCCAAGGATGTCATACTTGCTTTTCAGCTCTGCTTTGCCGAAAGCCTCGTTCAGTTCCGAGAGGGTCAGGGGATCGTATCCGTGGGCCTCGTCGAAGCAAACGCCTCTTGCCGAGCCTGCACCGTGATCCCACAGAAGCATCATGTTGCGCTCCGAGCGATAGTTCTTATCGCACCAGGAGGCAAAGTCGGCAAGGGTCTCGGCATCGCCCATGTTCTTGTTTTCCGACAGGCTTTCGATGAGCTTCAGCTCGCCGTTCCTGACCTCATACCGCTGTGAAACTTTCGGGTCGATGTCTAAGCCGCGCCATATCTGAGTGCCGCCTGTCTGGATGATGATGTTCATATCCTCCGGCACATCGGCTTCCAGAAGCTCTTTTAAAGCCTTGGTCGCTATGCCTTGCTTGGACTCGAGATCGGAGCCGCAGAGGTAGATGAACAGCGAGGAGCTGCCCTTTGCAGGCTCAGCAGTATCGGGCTCGCTTTCGGCTTCGCTCTCCGTTTCGGAGGAAGCCGTGCTGCTCGTGACAGCGGCCTCACTGCTGTCGTCTGCGCTGTCTGAGCTGCTGTCACCGCTGCCGCATCCGCAGACCGAAACAGCCATAGCAGCGCACAGGATGTATGTTAAAATTCTTTTGAACAAATATATCACCTCGATCAAACAGTTCAAAGTGATTAAATTATATCACATAGAGCCGGTAATGTCAATAAATCCGTGGCTCGTTCCCGATCATGATAATTTACCGCTCCGCGGTTTGTTATATATTGGTTATATATTGGATACAGCTTCAATTTATAAGGAGGAAAAGTATATGAGATCTTTGAAAAGGAAGCCGTTCCGGGTGCTTCTGGCAGGACTGTTCTGCACGGCACTGGCTGCTGCTCTGCCGATAATGGCATCTGCGGATGCCGGCGGTGATTGCGGAAACGGTGTAAAATGGGAATATATTGAAGACGCCAGCACTTTGAGGATATACGGCACTGGAGTAATGGATGACTATGACAGCAAATCAAATCCGTACTTTACTTATCTCGATGACGTTAAGACGGT
>CAMVOF010000067.1:0-11385 GCA_947169055.1 uncultured Clostridia bacterium | reverse complement strand
AAGAAGGGCGGTCTCTATATCCTGCCGCCTTTCGGCAATGTTTCGAGCAAGCTCTACAGAGGCAGGATCGAAGCCCTCTACGGCGTTATGAACTTCATCAAGAACGCTCTCGCAGATTACGTTGTCCTCTCGGACTGCGATATCGTTACGAATATGGACTTCAAGCCTATCGTTGAGCAGCACGTATCTACCGGTGCCGATATCACAGTAGTAGCTCATACAGGAGTTTATACCTCCGAGGATGTAAAGATGTCAACTGTCCTCTCTACAGACGAGAGCGGCAAGGTAAAGGGCGTTCTCATCCAGCCCGACATCAGCGGCACCTGCACTGCAAGCCTTAATATCTTTGTTATGAGCAAGCAGTTCCTGCTGGATATGGTGACAGACGCTATCGCAAGAGGAGATGTCAGCTTCGAGACAGATGTCCTCCAGGCTAAGTGCAGCGAGCTCAATATCATGGCTTATGAGTACAGCAATTACTTCAGCAAGATATCCAGCGTTGCAAGCTACCTCAAGGCTAATCAGGAGCTTCTCGATCCCGAGAACGCTAAGAAGATATTCCTGCCCAAGCGCGCTATCTATACCAAAGTCAGCGATAATGCTCCGGCTAAGTACGACCTGGACTGCAAAGTTACAAATTCCCTTATCGCAGACGGCTGCATAGTTGAAGGCGAAGTTGAGAATTCCGTCCTCTTCAGAGGCGTAAGAGTAGGCAAGGGCGCAAAGGTTAAGAACAGCATCCTTATGCAGGGCACTGTTGTCGGAGAGAAGAGCGATGTGAATTACCTCATCACCGACAAGAACGTACATATCGGTGCCAACCATATCCTCAACGGAGCACCCAGCTATCCTATGTTTGTGGGAAAGGGAGCTTCCGTATAAAAACGATCTCAGGCAGGGGAGACGCCTAAGCTGCGTTGCCCCTGCTGTGAATATCCAAATATCTTGAAAACGAAAGAAGGTATGATGATGAATATACTCTATACTGCAAGTGAGGCTCTGCCTTATGTCGCTTCGGGAGGTCTTGCGGACGTTGCAGGTTCTCTGCCTGCCGCTATCAACGCCGAGGGTCACGACTGCAGAGTCGTTATCCCTTATTACAGCCAGATAAGACAGGAGCTCAAGGACGAGCTTACCTATCTCACTAATTTCACGGTGCCCGTTGCCTGGAGGAACCAGTACTGCGGTGTCTTTGTGGGACAGCAGAACGGCGTGACCTACTACCTGCTGGATAACGAGTATTACTTTGCAAGAAACGGCCTCTACGGCTTCTATGACGACGCAGAAAGATTTATCTTCTTCTCGCGTGCGGTTCTGGAGCTGCTGCATTATATCGACTTCAAGCCCAATGTCATAAACGCAAACGACTGGCAGACAGCCCTCGTTCCCGTTTATTACGATATTTTCTATCGCTATCAGTCGGGCTATGAGGATATAAAGACCGTCTTCACTATCCATAATATCCAGTATCAGGGTCAGTACGGACTCGAGCTCATAAACGACCTTATGGGTATCCCTCTCTATCATACCGACCTGCTCTCCTATGACGGCGACGTCAACTTCATGAAAGCTGCTATCGAGGTGTCGGATAAGGTAACTACAGTTTCTCCGAGCTATGCCTGGGAGATACTCGACCCCTGGTATTCCCACGGCCTCGACAGGATACTCGTCCATAAGCAGTATAAGCTCTGCGGCTTCCTGAACGGCATCGACCAGAAGGTCTATGACCCCGCTACCGACCCCAATCTCCCTAAGAACTATTCGGTGAAGAGCAAGGCAGGAAAAGCGGTCTGCAAGCAGAAGCTCCTCGAGGAGCTGGGAATGGCTCCCGGTGACGAGCCTATCATCGGCATCGTTACACGCTTCGTTTCCCATAAGGGACTCGATCTTATCAAGTATGTCTTTGAGGATATAATCAGGCTCGGCTATAAGTTCGCTATCCTGGGCTCCGGCGAGAAGATCTACGAGGACTTCTTCAGTGAGATGCACTACCGCTATCCCGACAGAGTTGGCCTCACACTCGGCTTCGTCCCCGAGCTCTCAAAGAGGATCTATGCGGGCGCGGATATGTTCCTCATGCCTTCCCAGAGCGAGCCCTGCGGTCTTGCACAGATGATAGCCCTCCGCTATGGCACTATCCCGATAGTCCGGGAAACAGGCGGCCTCCGTGACTCCATCCACGATGCAGGAGACGAAGGCGGCAACGGCTTCACCTTCAAGACATATAACGCCCACGATATGCTCGATGCCTGCACAAGAGCGAGAGTGTATTACGACGATAAGAAGCGCTGGAAGAAGCTTGTGGATCTTGCAATGAAGCAGGATTTCAGCTGGAAGCGTTCGGCGATACTCTATATCGGACTGTACAGCGATATACATTAAGAAAAAAGCAATGCTAAAGAGCAGCCTCGGAAACGGGGCTGCTCTTTTTGATACGATCATATTATCCGTACACGAGACAATGAACGCTCAGTGAAACTGCTTATCTGCTGAGGTTGTCGCTGTCAAAGAAGCTGAACCCGCCGAGCACGCTGATGAAATCGTCAATGTAGTGCTCGTTGCTGGCATCCCAGAAGAAGCCCATTCTTGCAAGCAGCTGAGTCGTGTAATGTGCGGTGAAGGGAAGCTGAACGATCCTGTTGGCGTGAGCCGGATCCATATAGGCTACCATGCTTTGGAGTATCGCGGCTTTGTCGGGATCCTGCTGTGCTTCGGCGATAGCCGCCGAGAATTCCTCGTATTCCACAAAGCGGATATCCAAGCCGGAGGCATTCATGCGCCTGATGATATCTCCGAGAGGGAGAGTGTGGTTGTTGACTGCGTTGAACAGGCAGCATTCCTTCGGAGTGCGTGCCAGCTTCAGGAAAGCCTGGCAGGAAACGTCGATAGGTCCCATGCAAACCTGGTTTTCGATCATCTGATAGGGGAAACATCCCAGCATACTGTAGGAGCGCAAACGTCCCATGAAGCTGTTGGTAAGGAAGTTTATCTGGAACTCGCCGTCGGATTCACGGGCAGCCAGTGTGCCGACACGGATGACTTTGGCGTCGAGCCCTTTTTCGGCAGCAGCCTCCAGGACTGCACGTTCGCCCATGAGCTTTGAGGCGGTGTATTTGTTGTCGAGGGTCTGTCCGAAATAGAGGGACTGCTCGTCAAGAGAGGTCTTTTCCAGGCTTTCCGGATCTTCCGTCGTGCCTGCAACGGAGATAGTGGAGAAGTGGATGAGCCTTGCCCCCAGCTTTTCGCAGAGCTTGACGCAGTTTTCGGCACCGCCTATGTTGATGTCCTCGATATCTGTGCCGCTGGAAAAATGCTTTACATTGGCAGCGCAGTTGAAAACGGTGTTTACAGGCAGAGTTTCAAAGGGCTCAAAGCATTTGTAGTCTGTAACGTCGCCGTCAACAGCTTTGACGCGCTGATCGAATACTGCGTTGTAGCGGCTGCCGAAATAGTAGAACATCATGTTCTTCAATCTGTCTCCTGCGGAAGGATACCTGCCCTTGCGCACAAGACACCAGGCTGTGCCCTTTTCCTCGTCGAGATACTGGGCCAGCAGGTGAGCTCCCATATAGCCGGTAGCTCCTGTTATCATGATATTCCCCAATTCGCGCATCTCGCCGCCGAGGAATGATGCCGTTGTGTTTTTCGCAAGGAGAGCGTCTATCTTCGAGTAGTCGTAACTGTCGAAATCGAACAGGCTGGTGCTCTTGCTTTCTGTCTTTCCGAACAGCTCCGCCAGAGCTCGCGGAGTGGTATATTTGAAGACGTCGCCGTAGGATATCGGATAGCCGTTTTCCGAGGCCGAAAGCACTACAGATGTAACTATCAGCGAGGTGCCGCCGATCTCAAAGAAATCATCCGTAGCGCCGACACGGTCAAGCTTCAGAGCCTTAGCGAAGGCGTCGCAGAAGAAGCGTTCGGTGTCGTTGGCAGGCTCTGCAAATTCACCGAGGCTCACGGGAACAGGGTCGGGAAGTCGCTTCAGGTCAGTCTTGCCGTTGGGAGTCATGGGCATCTCAGCCATTTGGAGATAGGCCGTCGGCACCATGTAATGGGTAAGATGCTTTTTGAGCTCCGCCCGCAGCTCGTCGATATCAACGGGTATCTCAGCAGTGAAATAAGCGCAGAGGTTTTCCTGATCGTTGATCTTTCTGATGACCACTGCCGCCTTTTTGATATGGGGCTGAGCTTCGATAAGCCCGATGATCTCGTCGAGCTCTATGCGCAGACCGCGCAGCTTGACCTGGTTGTCAAGCCTTCCGAGGATCATAACGCTGCCTTCGGCGTCCCATTTTGCGTAATCTCCCGAGCGATATACTCGCTCACCGCAGAGATCCACAAAGCGCTCGGCAGTCTGCTTTTCGAGGTTCTTGTAGCCTCTTGCCACTCCGACACCGCCGATCAGCAGTTCTCCCACTGCTCCGCAGGGAGAGAGGTCTCCGAACTTATCGACGATGTATTCGGTGTAGTTGAGCAGCGGTCTTCCGACGCTGATGTGATCGGCATGGGTGAGGTCGGCTGCGTTGCAGGAAACGGTGATCTCTGTGGGGCCGTAGGTGTTCATTATGCTGGTATCGGGACAGCATTCGCTTATGCGGTCGCGCAGGCTCATGGGATAGCCTTCGCCTCCGGACATTACCAGCTTGCAGCGTGAGAGCGCCTTTACAAAGGGCTCGTACTCCATATACTGCATAAGTCTTGAGGGCGTGGCGTTTATGCAGTCGGCGGAGTATTTATCCATAAGCTCTGCCAGCGCACGGGGATCGTTCATCTGATCGTCTCCTGCAAAGATAAGGGTCTTGCCGTTGCAGAGGGTGGCTGCGTGTTCCTTGAAGGACATATCAAAGGATACCGTCGTCACCGAAAGATAGTTTTCAACGTTCTCGCTGACGTATTTCATATGGGGGTTGGCTTCATGAGGGAACAGATAATTGCATATTCCCTTGTGGTGGAGCATAACTCCCTTTGGCTTTCCTGTGGAGCCTGAGGTGTAGATCATATATGCCAGCTCGCTGTCATCCATCTGAACGTCGGGAGAAGATGTGTCGCTGCCCGAAAGCAGTTCGTCCACGTCGATAGCCTTGTCGGCAGGATAGTCCGCCAGCTTGTCGGCGGTGGTTATGATGAATGAGGCCTCGGAGTCGGTGATGATGTGGTTGATACGGTCGGCAGGGTACTGCGGATCACAGGGGATGAATGCTGCACCTGCCTTGTTCACGCCGAACATACAGGCGAAGAATGCCGATACCCGGGGCAGAAGAATGGCCACGCTGGAGCCCACCGTCACACCTCGCTTTATAAGCTCGTTGGCGGCAATATTGGCTTTTTCGTCAAGCTGTCTGTAGGTGTATTCCGCATCGGCTGCGATAAGAGCGGTGCGGTCGGGAACCTTGCCGACCTGCTGTTCAAACAGCTTGTGCAGCAGCGTAACGGGGATATTCGCCCTCGCCTCGCAGGAATAGCTCTCCAGCACCTTCCGCTGTCTTTCCGGCAGCTCTGTGGCATCACGGACTGTCTCCGCTCCCCCCGAGATAAGCGACAGGGTATGACGGAGCTGCTCCGCAAAGTTTTCGGCAACGGTGTCCTCAAACAGCTCGGAGGAATACTGTATCATAAATTTCAGAGCGCCTTTTGACTTGCGGATGATGATGCCGATATCCCTGGACATTTTCTGCAGCGGAGACTCAAAGCCTATGTGCAGATCTCCGTCGTCGTACTCCGAGGGGAAGTTCATATAGTTGACGCTGATATCGAATATCGGGTTGCGGGACTCGTCTCTTTGTCTTACATATTTCCTTACGACTTCTTCAAAGGGCAGCTCCGCTCCGTAGGTCACGCTGCGGACAGCTTCGCTCACCGAGCGTATGTAATCAGCAAGCACAGCTTTCCTTACAGGACGTATCCTTACGGGTGCGGTGTTGACGAACATACCTATAACGCTCTCGGCACCGTTGGGACGCATATTCGTGGGGATGCCGAGAACAATGTCCTCGGAAGCGGTATATTTCGCGGCTGTAAGGGCGGCCGCAGAGAATATCAGCTCGAACTCGGTCACGCCGAAACGCTTGGCTGCCCGGTCAAGTTCAGCTGCCTGATCGCCGCTGAAAACAAAATCAAGCTCTCTGTCCGAAAGGGGATGTACCCGGGGACGCTTGCCCTTTATCGGCAGGTCGGTGACGGGAATGCCGTCGGCAAACAGTTTGTCGTAGTATTCAAAGCCCTTTGACCAATTTGCAGAAAGGCTCTGTTCGTATATGTCGGAAAGCTCAAGCTCGGGAGCCTTCAGTTTCTCGCCCTTGAGAGCAGCCGTAAGCTCGCGCATCAGTGTTTCTGAGCTTCCTCCGTCAAAAGCGATATGGTGCACAGCTATATGCAGCAGAGCTCCGCCCTCGGGCAGCTCGTAGATGACCGTATATACCGGGATCCCTGCGTTCAGGTCGAAGGGCACAGCATACTCGCAGGCGTAATTATAGGCTTGTTCAAATGACTCCGCAGTCGAAACGGATACCTCCGGCAGTTCGTCGGTAACGATCCTTACAGGGATGCCGTTCCTTTCGGCATAGCGTGAGCGGAATGCCTCGTGAAGCGAGAATACGGACTTGACGGCATTTGCGATGCTGCCGGTGTCGGCGCCCTTTATGTCAAATATCAGATTAAGCAGATATACCGTAGAGTCGGGAGACATTTTCTGCTCGAGGTACATACCGCGCTCGTATGGCGTCAGAGGATAAACGGTCTCGCGCTGCTGCTTGCGGACAAGCTTCTGCGACGATGCCTTTCCGAGCATCACGCGCTCGATGCCTCGGGGAGTGTCTCCTGCGAAAATATCTGCGGTGCGGATGCCGTAGGTCTGGCATTCCGCAGCAAGCGCAGCCGAACGGATTGAGTCTCCGCCCAGTGCAAAGAAGGAATCGTCTGCGCCGACGTTTTCCACGCCGAGGACTTTTTCAAAGGCGGCGCAGAGCATTTTCTGCATATCGGTGGCTGGCTCGGCATATTCTGCCTTGAAGTCGCCGGCCTCAGGAGGCAGCAGAGCGGAACGGTCAAGCTTGCCGTTGGCATTCATCGGCAGGCTGTCCAGCCTGATATAGAATGCCGGAAGCATATAAGGCGGGAGCTTGTCGGAGATGCAGGCCTTGATATAATCTGCATCTACGGCTTCGTCGGAGGTGTAGTAAGCCGCAAGATAGACCTGTCTGTAGGCGTTTTTGTGATCCCTTACCGCAGCCTCGCGTACTCCCTCGACACTTCTTATAACGGCTTCGGTCTCGCCGGGTTCCACACGCTGTCCGTTTATCTTTACCATCCAGTCACGGCGGTTGAGGTAGATGATGCTGCCGTCCTCGCTCCGCTGCACGATGTCTCCCGTGCGGATAAGCGTATCAAAGCCGTCGCGGTCTTTGAAGGGGTTAGGGATAAATGTCTTTGCAGTCTGTTCGGGAAGCCCGAGATATCCAGAGGAAAGGTGCCCGGAAACGCAGAGCTCACCCTCGGATGCTTCATTTCCGTCTTCATCGAGAACGTATGCAAACAAGCCGTCTATCGTCTTGCCGATAGGCGTGTTTTCGTAGGGCCTGTCGATCTGAAAAGCCGTAACGGTGCCGGCGGTCTCGGTCTGGCCGTAGGCGCAGATGATCCTGTAATCTTCGGAATACACGTTGGAAACACGCTCTCCGGCCGCTAATACGCACTTCAGCCTGCTGCCTTTGCATTCAAACATCCTGAGTATCTTAGGGCTAATAAACGAGTGAGTCACACCGAAGCTTTTGATACACTCCGACAGCAGGACGGGATCTCTGATGACATCATAGGGCAGCAGCAGCCCGGTTATCCCGGCGGCAAGAGGCGCCATAGTGAGGAGCAGCGAGGCTACAAAAGTCAGAGAGCTGCCTATGGCCTGTACGGAATCGTCCTCAAACTCCATCAGCTTGCTGTAACGGGAGATCGCCCCGGAAACGCTGAGGAAATCGTGGAGCACGCCCTTCGGTCTGCCTGTTGAGCCCGAGGTGTAGATAAGCAAAGCAGGGCTGCTGTCCTCGGAAGAGACGGCTTCGGCTGCCGGCTGCTCCATTTCGATGCCTCGCATGAATTTTTCATTTATCACCGCAGCAGCAGAGCAGTTCTCGCGTATATATACGAGCCTGTCCTCCGGGTATTCATCCGAAAGGGGAGCATAAGCAGCCCCAGCATACCAGACGCCCAGCTGTGCTGCGATATATTCGATGCTCCGCGGCAGCTCCACAGTGACAAAGCTTCCGGGTTTTGCTCCGAGCCTTATGAGCCTTGCTGCGATCCTTCTTGCAAGCAGATCAAGCTGCCCGTAGGTCAGGCTGCTTCCTTCTGTATCCCTGAGTGCGGTGCGGTCGGGATGCAAAACTATGTTTTCACATATATTCGAGAGAATTCTGTTCATGTTTATTCCTCCGTTCCGATAATGATCTTATTCATACCATTATAACACAGATGATAGTATTTTGCAACAGAAGTTTATCATGTTTTCCGCTGTTATTGTATATTTTTCACATCAATGACTTGAAATCGGCGGAAGAATGTGATAAAATATAGTCACAGTTCCGAATACGATACGAAAGGAAGGATAAATATGACTGTTACTAAAGAGATAAACGGCAGCAGCGCCGTGATCTGTTTTGAGGGCTGGCTCGATACTCCTGCCGCCGCAGAATTCAAGGATGTGCTTGACGGCCTGGGCGAGGATGTCAAGGAGCTTACCGTTGATATGGCAAAGCTTGAATTCATCTCTTCTGCCGGACTGCGTCTGATAGTTGCCGCTCACAAGCAGATGAATGGCGCTCTTACTATCAAAAACGCATCTGTTGAGATCCTCGATGTTTTCAGGATGACCGGCTTTGACAAGCGGCTCAACATCGTATGAAACGCACCGGGAGAAAAAACTATGCTCAGCGGAGGATAGCGCTTATCTCGGCGGCTCTGATCCTGTTTACCTCATTGATCCTTACGCTGTTTTCGGCGCTGTATTACAACAGCTTTACCACAAGCAGCACTCTGAGAGATGCCCAGAGGTTTAAGGACTCCTTTTACAAAACTATGGAGGGTCTCGATGCCAAGGAGCTTGAATCCTGGTATAACGATGACAAAACGGTATATGACAGTTTCCGCACTTATCTGAGGACAATGTGCGGATCCGCGGGCTTCGATTATCTTTACATCTTCAAAGCGAGCCGCGACAGCGAAAAGATGACATATCTTATGTCTGTAGCTGCTGACGATGAAAAAGACGAGACCATGAAGCGCGAGCGAGGATTCGGGGCGCAAACCGATCTCGGAGACCGCAGCTTTGTAGATGCTGCTCTGGACGGCGAGCTTTCAGGGCCGGAAAGACTCAGCAACGAGTTCGGCAGCGAGTTCACATATTATTTCCCGGTCTATGACGAGGACGGAAAAATCACTTACATTGTCGGCATGGATTTTGACGTCACCGAGGTCAAGCATGAAGCCATAAGCTATGTGGTGCGGACAGTGCTGATAGTCACTTCTGTGCTGATAGCCGTGCTCGTTGTTCTACTTCTTGTACTGAGGAAGAAAGTGTTCATTCCCATAAAGCGGATAGCCGAGCAGATGAATTCATTCGATCCGGAGACGGAGCATCAGAAGCAGAAAATTGATTCCTATTACGAGATCGAGGAGATAAACAATTCCTTTGCAAAGCTCTCGGAGGACATTTCCGGGTATATAAGCAATCTCCGGGCAATGTCGGACGAACGTGCCAGGAACGCGGCGGAACTGAATATCGCACGCCGCATACAGACCGGTATGGTGCCGTCGGTATCCGCTCTTTCGGGAAGCGGCTTCGAGCTTTATGCAACTGCCTGTCCCGCTAAGGAAGTAGGCGGCGATCTCTACGATTGCTTTGAATCGGACGGCAGAGTATGTACGGTCATCGCCGATGTTTCGGGCAAGGGGATAGCGGCAGCATTGTTTATGGCTATGGCCAAGACTATCATCAAGGGACGGCTGCGCTCCGAGCTTGATCCTGCGGCTGCGCTCAACTCCGCAAATGACGAGCTCTGCGCCGAGAATCCCGAGGGAATGTTCGTGACCGTTTTCGCCTCTGTCCTTGATCCGAGAACGGGAGAGCTTATCTATGCAAATGCAGGGCATACCCGTCCTCTTATAGTGGACGGCAGCGGAAAACGTTATATTGTGCCCGAGGCAGGCATTGCTCTCGGACTGTTTGAGGATGCCGGGATCGTCAACGAAGTCATCGTGCTCGAAAACGGGACCTGCATAACTGTCTATACCGACGGCATGACCGAAGCCGTTTCCGGGAGCAGGGAACTGTTCGGCGAAAAGCGTCTGATCGAAGCCGCGTCCGGCGGAACTGCCGAGCAGACAGCTCTGTCGCTGACCGAAGCCGTGCGCAGCTTTTCTGAGGGCTGCGAGCAGTCGGACGATATGACCCTTGTGTCCCTGAGATTTGCCACCGAGGACAGGATCATCCGTGAAGAGCTCCCCTCGGAAATGTCATCCCTTGACAGGATGCGCAGCCTTTTGCTTGAACTTGCATCCGGCTGCAAAAGCAAGCGGCATATCGCTCTTGCCTGCGAGGAAATTTTCGTCAATATCGTGGAGTATTCTAAGACCGAACGTATCTGTGTGCTGATGAGCCGAAGTGCGAACAGCCTTACTGTCCGCTTTGAGGACACCGGAGAGCCTTTCGACCCGCTGTCGGAGATGCCCTCCGAGAAGGATTTCGACGATTACGATCAGGGAGGAATGGGCATCAGGCTCGTCACAAAGATCGCCGACGGCGTTCGCTATTCCCGTATCGGCGGAAAGAATATCATAACTATGGTCTTTTCTGTATAATGCAGCAGCCCTTCCGAACGATCGGGAGGGCTGTTATTCTATCATATCCTTTATCAGATCGGCAAGAAGAGCTTGCTTACATCGGGAGAAGAAGAACATATCCCGCGCGAACTCGGCAGCGATTTTCCGGTCTCTGCGGCGTACATCCGTAGGGTGGGGGCTTGCCCCCACCGCAGAATCTCCGCTTTCATCTTGTGCAAGAGGCAGCCTTTTTTGGAGATCAACGATCTCGTTGCGATCACATAATTGTAAAAAATATGTATTTGACATTCATGTACCTTTGTAGTATAATTATATACGGAGTAATATGACCTTACGGCAAAAAAACGAACGGAGAATTGAAATGGCGAATAAAACTGATATACTTATACAGAACATAGAGAAGATCATCGTCGGCAAGAGAGCCTCTGTCGAGAAGGTGCTGGCGGCGCTGCTTTGCGGCGGTCATGTGCTTATCGAGGATGTGCCCGGCGTCGGCAAGACCAAGCTGGTCTCGGCCCTTGCCAAGTCGGTGGACGGTGTCTTCAACAGGATACA
>CAMVOF010000066.1:0-11450 GCA_947169055.1 uncultured Clostridia bacterium | reverse complement strand
TTTGCCCTTCGGATAAAACATCACAAGTGATGTAAACTTTGGAGCAAGGAGGCGGAAGAATGGGAGCCATAGAATACATACAGAGCTTTTCGCGCAGCGGGTCGCCTGTGCGTAACCTGGACAGGATAAGCTCGCTGATGAGAGCTATGGGCGATCCCCAGGACAGACTGCGCTTTATCCACATCGCCGGGACAAACGGAAAGGGCTCGATGGCGCAGATGTTCTCGGAGGTGCTGGTCAGGGCAGGATATAAGACAGGGCTTTTCACCTCGCCGTACATAATCGAATTCCACGACCGCATAAGATTCAACAACGAAAACATATCGAAGGCAGAGCTTGAAGAAGTGGTGACCGTGCTTCGGTCTGTGGTCGATGTACACCCCATGAAAAACAGCTTTTCGCAGTTCGAGATAACTCAGGCTGCGGCGTTTTTGTGGTTCCTGAAAAAGGGCTGCGATGTAGTGGTGCTGGAGGCCGGTCTCGGAGGCCTCCTGGACAGCACGAATATAGTGACCCCTCTTGTGTCGGTCATAGGTTCCATAGGCCTCGACCACACGGCGGTGCTTGGCAAAACTCTTCCGAAGATAGCTTATCAGAAAGCCGGCATAATAAAGAGCGGCATACCCTGCGTGCTTTCTCCCGGGGCTGAGAGCGGAGTGCTCAAAGTCTTTGAGGAGCAGGCAGAGCAGAAGGGCAGCGAGCTCGTTGTGCCCTATCTTGAAAAGATCTCGGCGCAGGAATGCTCTCTCTCGGGCAGCAGGTTCGTCTATAAGGGCGAGGAATACCGCCTCTCCATGCCCGGAGAGCACCAGATAAGGAACGCTATGTCGGTGATCGAGGCTCTGAGGCTCATAAGAAATCAGCTGCCCGTCAGCAAGGAGACGATCAAGGAAGGTCTTGCAGCCGCATCTGTCTACGGCAGGGTGGAGACAGCCTGCAAAAAGCCCTTTATCATCCTCGACGGAGGACACAACCCCGATGCTGTCAAGGCTCTTGCGGAGACTCTTTCTCTGGCGGAAGGAAAGATAAGGGCTGTCATCGGGATGCACGATGACAAGGACGCGGAAGCTGCCGTCAAGCTGCTCTCAGGTCAGGTCAAGAGATTTTATCCCGTCAGCGGCTTTTCCGACAAGGATATGCCTGCCGAGGAGCTTGCCTGGCATATCGGCCGGGCAGGAGGAGATGTCAGCCTGTCCTCCAACGACAACATAGAAGAGCTCATCGCCCGTCTTGTCCGGGAATTCCCCGAGGATATCCTGCTCGTCTGCGGTTCCCTTTATCTCGTCTCCTGGTTCAAGGAGCATATAAACCCCGATAATTTGCCGGTATAATTGCCTATATAAACAATACCGGGCCTGTGCGGACAGCAAATTTTTCGCATTTTTTCCCTTGCAATAGGCGGAAAGCTGTGTTATAATGTGAATGGCGACATTTTTCGCCTATTATTAAAGTATAACACACACAAATATAACCGCCTGCCCCAAAGGCAGAGCAGACAAAGGAAAGGACTTTTATGGCTGTACAGGCAAAAAGGAAGAAAAAGAAAAAGAAGAGCTGGATGCCCGTCATCGTGTCAGTTTCCGTTATCGCCGTTGTGCTGATAGGACTGACTGTTGCCTATTTTGTCGGAAGAGCAAGATATACGGGAAGATTCCTGCCCAACACCTACATCAACAACATCGATGTGGGCGGAAAGACCCTCAGCGAAGCACAGCTGCTGTTCGACGACACCGACGACAGCACCTGTATCGTCGTCAACAGACGCGACGGCGGAAAAGTATCGGTGCCGCTTAAAGATTTCGGCTATAAGAACGATTCAAAGGAGAGAGTCAAGGAGCTGTTCGACAAACAGGATTCCGGCTCCTGGTTCATGGGCTACATAACCAAGAGCGACTATTCCTTCGAGGCAACGCCCTCCTTCGACAGAGACAAGCTGAAGCTCATGCTCAAGACCTCGGACTGGGGCAGTGCAGAGAACAAGAACGCTTATATCACTCTGGAGGACAGCGGCTTTGAGATAGTTCCCGAAGTGCAGGGAGACAATATGGATTATTCCCTGTTGGAGAGCTATGTCCTCGACAGATTCGATAACAAACAATATGAGAGCGATGCTGAATCCTCCGGCTGCTATATTGCTCCCGAGATAAAGAGCGAAGACCTTGAGAACAAGCTGGAAAAGCTCAACAAGATATACGACCTCAAGGTGAACAACAGCAGATATTCCTATATCAGCTCGTCGCTGACGGATGAGGCTCTTGTGAAGCTCATCAGCGACAGCGAGGGTACTCTCGACAACAAGTACGCCAAGTTCAAGGAGGCCGTGGATTCCCTCGATTCCGTTGCCTACCTCAGCATCACCTACGACTTTGACTACACCACCGAGACCCTTGAAGGCGACAAGCTTCTCGATATGATCGAGATCGACCCCAAGACCTTCGAGATCACCGCCAACCGCGACAAGGCCATGAAGTATGTGGAGTATCTCGCAGAGAAGTACGATACCTACAATACCGAGAGAAAATTCAAAGCCACCCTCCAGGGCAAGATAACAGTTCCCACCAGCGACGACGCCAAGTACGGCTGGTGGATAGATCAGGAAAAGACCTGCGACCAGCTTTGCGAGCTGCTGGCTGAGGGACAGATCGTCGAGAACATCGACCCGATCTATTACGAGGACGGATATTATTCCTATACCGGAGTGGAAGAGGCAAGAACAGCCAAGGACGATATAGGCAAGACCTACATCGAGATCGACCTCATGGCACAGCATCTCTGGTATTATATCGACGGCAAGCTGGATTTTGAGGCCGATATAGTTTCCGGCCAGACCACATCCCTTGCAAGAACGACCCTTCCCGGAGTTTACAAGCTCTGGAGCAAGGATACCAACCACCGCATGAAGGACACCAATGCCGACGGCGAGAGCTGGGATACCACCTGCGCCTTCTGGAACAACATCTCCCTCTGCGGCATAGGTATGCACGACTCCCAGTGGAGAGGAAACTTCGTGGGCGGCACGATCTATAAGTACAACGGCTCTCACGGCTGCATCAACATGACCTATAACTCGGCCAAGTACATCTACGACAACGTTCCCATCGGCACACCTGTCGTAATGTATTACAAGGACAAGAACTCCGACGCAGAGACACCCTACGGCCTGTGATAAAACCTGTATTCTTCAAAGCACAGTGAAGACAGTTCATTGTGCTTTGTTTCGTGAAAAAGACAAAGTTTTGTCAGCATAACAGTTGCTTATAATCAGCAAAAGCGAAAGACCGCAGCTTCTGCGCTTTTTCGCCTTGACAGAGAAAAACTGTTATTATATAATGAGAAAGTATTTCGGAAAGTAAGTTAAGAAAGGAAGCGGTGCAAAACAATGCTTGAACTCAAAGGCATAACCAAGGACTATCTCACAGGCGAGAATACCGTCCATGCCCTCCAGGGCGTAGATATAAAATTCAGACGGTCTGAGTTTGTGGCGATACTGGGTCCCTCGGGCTGCGGCAAGACCACCATGCTCAACATCATCGGCGGTCTCGACCACTACACAGAGGGCAATCTGCTCATAAACGGCAGATCGACCAAGAATTTCAAAGAGCGCGACTGGGACGCCTACAGAAACTATTCGGTAGGTTTCGTGTTCCAGAGCTATAACCTCATCCCCCACCAGACAGTTCTGCAGAATGTGGAGCTTGCGCTGACGCTTTCGGGCGTGTCGAAGGCTGAACGCAGGGAGAGAGCAAAGAAAGCCCTCGAGGATGTCGGCCTCGGGAACCAGCTGCACAAGCGTCCCGGAGAGATGTCCGGCGGACAGATGCAGCGTGTGGCTATCGCCCGTGCTATCGTAAACAACCCCGATATCATCCTTGCCGACGAGCCTACGGGAGCTCTCGACACACAGACCGGCGTGCAGATAATGGATATCCTGAGAGAGATCTCGAAGGACAGACTTGTGGTCATGGTAACACATAACCCCGAGCTTGCCGAGACCTATGCCACAAGGATCATCAAGATGCTGGACGGCAAGATCACCGACGACTCCGGCAAACTCAACGAAGAGGAAGAGGCTGCCGAGGAAAAGCACAACGCCGAGATACAGGAAGAGAAGAAGAACAAAAAGAGGGAAAAGAAGCCTTCAATGTCCCTTGCGACTTCTTTCGCTCTTTCTCTCAAGAACCTCTTTACCAAAAAGGGAAGAACGATGCTCATAGCCTTTGCAGGAAGCATAGGCATCATAGGCATAGCTCTGATATACGCTATCTCCAACGGCTTTTCCACTTATATCGACATGGTGCAGGAGGAGACCCTTTCCAGCTATCCCATAACCTTACAGAAGACCGAGACCAACCTCGGAGATATAATGGAAGTCTTCATGGACGCAAACAACGGCGATGTGGATCATGAAAAGGATGCTATCTATCCCCGTTCGGCGATCTACGACATTATCAACGTGGTCAGCAAGGAGGAGCAGAAGCAGAACGACCTCCGGGCTTTCAAGAAGTTCATCGAGGAGGAGAGAAGCGACAGCAGCTCCAAGCTGAAGAATGCCCTCAACGGCGTAAAGTATGTGTATAACTTCGACCTGCTGATCTACACAAAGAACGTTGACGGCTCCATAATCCGCTCGGATACAAGAGAGCTCATGCGCGGTATCCTTGCCGACTATATGCACATCGACGTTTCCGTTATGGAAAACGCAAGCACCAGCTTCGGCGGCGGCGGTCTGATGATGGGCAGTATGTCTTCGGGAATGTGGACAGAGCTCCTCACCGGCGAGGACGGTTCTCTTATCAGCCCCCTCATCGACAAGCAGTACGACCTGATCTACGGTTCGTGGCCCAACGACTACAACGAAGTTGTCCTTGTTGTGGATAAGAACAACGAGCTTGACGACCTTACCCTCTATGCTCTGGGTCTCCAGTCCAAGGAGGAAGTGGATAAGGTAATGGACGCTGCGATGAAGGGCGAGAAGATCAAGGACAAGAAGGACAGCAGATGGAGCTACGAGGATATCTGCAACATGGAGTTCAAGGCAGTGCTCAACTCCGACTGCTACAGCTACGATCCCTCCACCGGCCACTACACCGACATCAGAGACACCGACAACGGCAAGTCCTTCCTCTATGACAACGCGATACCCCTTAAAGTCACGGGTATCATCCGTCCCTCTGAGGACGCCACCGTTGCGATGATAAACGGAACCATCGGCTACACAAAGAAGCTGACAGACTACGTTATCGAGCAGCAGAAGGATTCCGAGATAATCAAGGCTCAGCTGGACGATCCCGGAATGGATATAATCACGGGCCTGCCCTTCAAGGCCGAGAAGACCTCTCAGACCGTTGAGGAAAAGGCAAAGGAGCTCAAGGACTATCTCGAATCCGTGAACGACGGCCAGAAGCCTGAGCTCTATAAGAAAATGCTCAGCGTTCCTCCCCAGGAGGTCATCGACCAGGCTATTGCCGAGCAGATGAACGGAATGAAGCGCGAGGACATCGAGGAGCAGCTCATAAAGACCCTCACCATGCAGATGGGCGTTGACGAGTCCCAGATAAGAAGCTACCTTGCGAATATGAGCGACGAGGAGCTCACCGAGACCTTCACGAAGATGATCGTCGAAAGCATAAAAGCCCAGTACAGCCAGAAAGTCGAAAAGGAGCTGGCAAAGCTCACCGACAAGCAGGCAGCCGAAGCCTTCAACAAGCTGAAGGATATGCTCACAACAGAGCAGCTGGCAGCTTACTATGACGAGATAATGGAGTTCTCTATCTCCACTTACGAGCTCAACCTCAAGAACCTCGGCTATGTTGACGTTGACGAGCCTTCAGCTATAAACCTTTATGCAAAGAGCTTCGCCGACAAGGACACTATCGCAGAGGTCATCGACGATTACAACGAGGGCAAGGAAGAGCTTGACCAGATCAAGTACACCGACTACATAGGCATAATGATGAGCTCGATAACAACGATCATCAATGCTATAACCTATGTGCTCATCGCCTTCGTCAGCATCTCGCTGATCGTTTCCTCCATAATGATAGGCGTTATCACGCTGATCTCTGTCCAGGAGAGAACAAAGGAGATCGGTATCCTCCGTGCTATCGGTGCATCGAAGCGCAACGTAAGCAATATGTTCAACGCAGAGACCGCACTTATAGGATTCACCTCGGGTCTGTTGGGAGTGCTGGTCACCTACCTGCTTTGCATACCGATCAATATAGTGGTATATAAGCTCACGGAGCTTGGCGGACTCAAAGCACGTCTGCCGATAACCACAGCGCTGATACTCATATCCATAAGCGTGTTCCTCTCGCTGATCTCGGGACTTATCCCGGCAAGAAGCGCAGCGAAGAAGGACCCTGTAGAAGCGCTGAGAACGGAATAAAAAGCTATAAAAAAACACAATGCACAATGAGGCAGCCGCTTCATTGTGCATTATGTTTTTATTGAATGAACTCAGACACGGAAGATGCCTGTCTTTTGACCGTTTTCAAAGATGACCCTCGGAACACGGGAGCTTATGCCG
Organism: uncultured Clostridia bacterium; assembly: GCA_947169055.1. Taxonomy (GTDB): domain Bacteria; phylum Bacillota; class Clostridia; order Oscillospirales; family Ruminococcaceae; genus FB2012. The sequence goes on along the minus strand of CAMVOF010000066.1, from coordinate 4,921 downwards.
CAGACTATCTCGTAGCCGATAGTACCCGTCAGAGAAGCTATGTCGTCGGCGGTTATCGTCTCTGCGCCGTCTGTGCCTATAAGGGTCACAGTCTCGAACTGCTGCACTCCCTCGATGCCCGTCAGGTCGATCATGAACTGATCCATGCATACCCTGCCGATTATCGGGGCACGCTTTCCCCGGACAAGTACCCAGCCCTTGTTTGAAAGAGCTCTCGGATAGCCGTCGGCATAGCCGCAGGTGATCGTCGCTATGGTCATGGGACGGTCGGCTTTGAAGGTTCGTCCGTAGCTGACAGTCTCGCCTGCTTCGATCCGCTTGATCTGGGAGATCGTGGAGTAAAGGGACATCACAGGCTCCGGCGTGAAGGGCAGGGGAGTTGCCGGGTCGGGATAGAGGCCGTACATTATAATACCGAGCCTTGCGAGGGTCGAACGGGGATCGGCACAGTAAACGCCCCCTGCCGAGTTCAGGCAGTGGCTTTGTTTGAGATCGAGCCCAAGCTTTGCGGCTGCGTCCCTCACCGCGAAGAATTTCTCGGTCTGTGCTGCCGTGTATGCCTTGCAGTCTTCCTTATCGCTGTCCGCAACGGCATAGTGGGTGAATATGCCCTCAAGCTCGATGCCGGAAAGCTTCGAGATACGCAGGAGCCTTTCGGCGATCTCTTCCGGAGAACCACGCAGACCGATACGGGTCATGCCGGTGTCTATGGCAGCGTGGCAGCGGAGCTTCCTGCCTGCAAGAGCGTCGCTCAGAGCTGCGGCATGGGCTTCGTCCGTCAGAGCCTGGATAATATCATTGTCCGCAAGAGCGGAAACAGCGTTCGGTGGTGTCGAGCCGAGAATGAGTATCTCTCCCGTGATGCCGTTCTCTCTCAGCCGCAGAGCCTCCTCCGCGTTGGAGACAGCATACCACTTCACCCTCAGCTTTTCCTGCAGGAACGGACAGACCGCAAGGTCGCTGTGTCCGTAGCAGGCAGCCTTTACAACGCACATAAGCTCTGTACCCTGAGGAAGATATTTCCTGTATTCGCAGATATTCGCGGCAAGTGCGTCGAGGTTCACCTCAGCCCAAGTTCTTTTAAGAAGTTCCATCAGCAAGCGCTTCCTTTCATATTGTATAAGCTGATTAGATTATATCACAAAAGTTTTCGATTGTAAATATTTTTTTGCCCGAAGTGTGACCAAACGCACCGGTTTTCCGACTATAATAGTGAAAGGGGGAGAGAGCATGGAGGACGAAGAGATAATAGAGCTGTTTTTTCTGCGAAGCGAGCAGGCCGTCGCTGAAGCACAGAAAAAATACAGCGCCGAAATGCAGCGGTTCGCAGGCCGTTTTCTCTCATCTCCCGAGGACTGCGAGGAGTGCGTGAACGAAGCGCTTTTCAAAGCATGGCGGTCTGTTCCGCCGACCAGGCCTGAAAACCTCAGAGCGTTCCTGCTGCATCTCACCCGGTGTACAGCCCTCAATATCGTTGACAGGCTTTATGCAGGCAAGAGAACGGCGGAGCTTGTGAGCCTCAGCCGCGAGCTCGAGGAATGTATCCCCGACAGCCGGCAGGACAAAGATGCGGAAGAGAGCAGGCTCTCGGAGCTTATTAACGGCTTTCTTTCGGAGCTTCCGAAAGAGAAGCGGGCAGTGTTCGTCAAGCGGTACTGGCAGGGGCTTACGATCGCCGAGATCGCAAAAGAAACGGGCTTCGGCGAAAGCAAGATCAAGACCATGCTTATGAGGACAAGGAAAAAGCTGAAAGAATATATGGAAAGGCACGGTGAGGATCATGAACGGAAATGATATTTTAAAGGCAATGAACGATATAGACCCCGGCGTTATCGAGGAGAGCGAGCAGTTCAAAAAAGAGCACAGGCGCATACGTTTGAGGAAGCCTGTAATGATCATCGCAGCTTCGCTGGCTGCACTTGCGCTGACTGTAACGGCAGGGGCTGTGATGTATAACAAAGTCAGCCGCAACGAGAATTACAACAAAGAGGACGTCGAGCATTTTGTCGCAGGCGGCACAGAGCTGCCCGGAATGGAAGCGATAAAGCTGGACAGCGAGCACTACGAGCTGACGATAAACGATCTCTGGTCGGACGGCAATATAGCTACAGCTATCGTTACAGCAAAGTGGAAAGACGAGGAAGGCAGGGATATAGTCAAGAATCTTGACTGCCGAACAGGCTATGCTGACGAGCCGTTTACGCAGGATACGCATCTTACTTCCAGCGGAAGATTTTTCTGGGAAAATGATTATGATACCGAAAGGATCGAAATGACCGGCGATAGTGCAAGATACCGTTTCTATTTCCACTGCTTTAATATCGACAGATCGAGAAATATCAAGCTCTATTTCTTTAAAAAGCCCGAAGACTATACGGTAGAATATGAGATAGTTCCCGATATCGCTGCGGAGGTGAGCTTTGAAAAGAACCTTGAAACTGCTGAATTCTACAGCGAGGAAGGTTATCTTCTGACCCTTTCGCCTATCGGACTTTATGAGAACTACGCTCTCGGCAACACCACCAGACCTTCCGGCCACGATGACTCGATGATGATCGAGCTGATAAGATATGACGGACAGCCCTCTGAGGAATACTATAAGCTTGTTGCAGGTTCAGGCCTAACCTTCAGCGCAGATGATCCGACCGAGTGCTATTATGATGCGACTTTCCAGCATACGGTTGACATCACTCAGATCAAGGAGGTAAGGATTGCCGGCAAGGAGTACAAAAGACAGTGATCACAGAAAAAAGAGCAGCCTTCGGGTTGCTCTTTTTGTACAAAACACCTAACATTGTCGGGAAATATTAGGCTTATATGTGCATTGTAATCAATTCGGATTTTTGGTATAATAAATTTGTTGTATAAAGCAATCAATCTACATACCGAAAGGACAATGCAAAAATGTGGGCTTATGAAAGCGTTTTTTATCAGATCTATCCGCTGGGCTTCTGCGGAGCACCCTTCGAGAACGACGGCGTGCAGGAGCACCGCATACTCAAAGTGCTGGACTGGATAGACCATATCAAGGAAGTGGGCTGCAACGCTGTGTATTTCTCCCCTGTGTTCGAGTCGGATACCCACGGCTACAACACCCGGGACTACTCAAAGATAGATTGCCGCCTCGGTACAAACGAGGATTTCAAGAAGGTCTGCGATGCCCTCCACGAAGCAGGCATAAAAGTCGTGCTGGACGGCGTGTTCAACCACGTCGGCAGAGGCTTCTGGGCATTTAAGGACGTGCTGGAAAAGCGCTGGGACTCGCCTTATAAGGACTGGTTCAACATCAGCTTCGACGGCAACTCCAACTACAACGACGGCCTTTGGTACGAGGGCTGGGAAGGTCACTACGACCTCGTGAAGCTCAACCTCAAGAACCCTGCCGTCACCGAGCATATTTTCAGCTGCGTTCGTCAGTGGAGAGAGGAGTTCGGCATCGACGGACTGAGGCTCGACGTGGCTTACTGCCTCGACTTCGACTTCCTGCGGAACCTCCGGGGTGTCTGCAAGGCTCTCGACCCCGAGTTCTTTATCCTGGGCGAGCTGCTCCACGGCGACTATGCGCGCTGGGTAAACGGCGAGATGCTGGACTCCGCAACGAACTACGAGTGCTACAAGGGACTCCATTCCAGCTTCAACTCCATGAATATGTTCGAGATATGCCACTCCCTGAAAAACCAGTTCGGACCCGAGCAGTGGTGCCGCTACAGAGGTATGCACCTGCTTGCATTTGTGGATAACCACGACGTTTCGCGTATCGCATCTGTCTTGCAGAACGAGAAGCACCTGCCGCTCATCTATGCGCTGATGTTCGGTATGCCGGGCATCCCCTGCGTTTACTACGGCTCTGAATGGGGCACAAAGGCCGAGAAGAAGGACGGAGACCCCGCTCTGCGCGTTTCCTTCGACCAGCCCGGGAAGAACGAGCTTACCGAATGGATAGCAAAGCTCGCCGAGGCTCATAAGTCCAGCAAGGCTATCTGCCACGGCTCTATCTCCATCCCCGTGCTCACCAACAAGCAGTGCATAATCGAGAGAAAGTTCGAGGACGAACGTGTCCTCATCGCCATCAACGCCGACAGCGAACCCTTCACCGCCCATTTCGATGCAAAGTGCGGCAGAGCGGAAGATATGCTCAACGGCGGCTGGCACGACTTCGGCGGAGGCAGCACCCTTCCTCCCTACTCCGCAGCTTTCTGGAAGTGCGAGAGGTAAGAAAAGAATAGAGAATAACGAATAGTGAATAGTGAATAGTTAAGGTATCGCCTTTGGCGATGAAAAGCCTCCCCTGAACAAGAACACTGCGTGGTTCTTTGAACACTGCGTGGTTCTTTGAACACTGCGTGGTTCTTCGGGAGGTGCCCCGCAGGGGCGGAGGGGTTCCGTCCGCAAAGCGGACTCCTTTACTATTCACTTTTCATTTTTTTTATTTTCGCACCGCACAAACAAAAAACACTTCCGCCGAAATAACGGCGAAAGTGTATGATAGATCTATTCTTTTCGTGCCTGCGATTCAGTTCTTCAGCGACTGCATAGGCGCAGGTATCTGTCCGCCTCTGCCGATGAATTTTGAAGCGCTCTCGGTGTGCAAAGGCATAACGGGTCCGCATCCGAACAATCCGCCCCAGTCAAGCTCTTCGCCCACCTTCTTGCCGATTGCCGGGATAACACGTACTGCCGTGGTCTTGCTGTTCACCATTCCTATGGCAGCTTCGTCGGCTATTATCGCAGCGATGGTGTCGTCAGGAGTGTCTCCGGGAACGACTATCATATCAAGACCTACCGAGCATACTGCCGTCATGGCTTCCAGCTTCTCTATGGTCAGAGTGCCGGCCTTTGCAGCGTCGATCATGCCTGCATCCTCGGAAACGGGGATGAATGCTCCCGAAAGTCCGCCGATGCGCGAGCAGGCCATGACTCC
>CAMVOF010000065.1:0-11669 GCA_947169055.1 uncultured Clostridia bacterium | reverse complement strand
AAAGGGCTTGACCCTAAACTTTAATGCGCTGCGCGGTTTATCTCTACAACCTCTGCTTTCCCGTCACTCACCCTGAATCTCACGTCCAGGCCCGCATACCTCATCCCGTAGATCCTCTCGGGATCGCTCTGGTACGACGGTCTCGGATCGTCTTCAAGGCTCTCCGTCAATGCCGCGAGCTTTTCCTCCGGCACCAGTTTCTTCAGCTCCTCCGGGAAAACGCCCTCCAGCTTATGCTCCCTGTGCTCGTCGGCATAACCGCCCTTTGCGTCGGGGATGCTGTCGGCAAAGGGTATATACGGTTTGATGTCGAATATCGGCGTATTATCCAGCAGGTCGCAGCCGGAGACTATCAGGACTGTCCCCTCGCTCTCGGTCTGCTCGACCCTCTCGAGCTTCACACAGGACAGCCCTATCGGGTTCGGTCTGAACGGCGAACGGCTGGCAAAGACCCCAGTTCTCTCATTCCCTCCGAGCCGCGGAGGTCTTACTGTCGGGGACCATTCTTCCCTGTGGGCAAGGGAAAAGTCGAACAGCAGCCAGAGATGCGAAAATCCTTTTATCCCTCTCAGCGCTTCCGGGTCTCTGTAGCCCGGCTCGAAGACTATTTTCCCCACCGCCGAGGGTGCCCGTCCTGCCTGTCTGGGGATGCCGAATTTCTCCTGGAAATCCGTGCGGATACGGGCGATGTGTTTGAACGAAACTTCCATCAGAATTCAAAGCTTTCGGGTGCTGCGGTAAAGGAGCAGATGACTGCCTTTGCGTTCTTGATATAATAGACTTCGGTGTTGCCGTCGCCGAGCTTATACATACCGCCAAGCTCGGGATAGGCAGCGAGCATACTCTCCTGCGCTTCTATCCTTTCGTCGAGGACGGCTTCGCCGGAAAGGCGTATCCACCGGCCGTCCGGGCTCATTGCGCATATCTCTATCCTCGGCTCGGCCTTGAGCTGGTCGGCGACTTTTTTTGACTTTCCCGTCTGGATATAGAGCTTTCCCTCGAACTCATTCACCGTTCCGAAGGGACGTACTCTGGGCTGTCCGTTCTCGTTTGTTGCGAGGTAATAGGTCTTTGCTTCTTTAAGAAAATCAAGTGCTCTTTTCATGCTAATTCTCCTTTTTTCAAGCCCTTGCCGCAGCTGCGGTCACGGGGGTGTTTTTCCAAGTTTTTTATACGGTCTGTGCGTCTTAAAAACAGTATCCCCGTTTGCGGCGGAGATACTGTTTTTGCTGTTTCAAATCATCCTATTTTGCTGAGATATACTATCGACTCTTCGATAGTGGCGACAAGCTGTCCTCCCGAATAGGAGAACTGTATCTCGTCCACGCCGTCGTCGATTATGATGCCGCCGTCGAAGCTCTTCCATTTGAGGGAGCTGACGGATGTTCCGCTTACGGTGGCGGTGCCTGTGCCGTCGCTCTTCAAATCGAGGTTCATCATAGATTTAACGGTATCGCCGTAGGTGGGGTCGTCTGCGGAATAGGAATTGCCGTCGTAGATCCAGAGGACGCTCTGCCATTTTCCGACGAACTGAGACGAGCTTCCGCCTGGGAAGGGGTCGTCTATATCGTCGCTGTCGTCGATATCTATGTCATCGCTGTCATCATCGTCTCCGCCGCCTATATCCACGACGTAGCTGGAGGAGGAATTCTTCTTCGAGGACTTGTCGTCATCGTCGTCCTTATCCTTTGTTGCGAGGACGATGATGCCTATTATTATACCGATGACCAGCACCGCGATGATTATTATGAGGGGCAGCTTGCTCTTGGTCTGTGCAGGGGGAGCATACTGTGGCTGGGAATAATCCGGCTGAGCATACTGGGGCTGCTGGTACTGCTGGGAATAATCGGGCTGGCTGTACTGAGGCTGCTGGTAGCTTTGCTGGTCGTACTGAGGCTGATAGCTCTGCTGTTCATACTGGGGCTGACCGTACTGCTGGCCGTACTGCTGAGGTTCGGGCTGTTGGTACTGGGGCTGCTGCGGCTGGGAATACTGGGGCTGCTGATACTGCTGCGAATAATCGGGCTGTACAGGCTCCTGCTGCAGCGGCTGATCTCCGGCATAGAGCGTTTCGCCGAAATATCCCGGCTGCTCCGCTGCCATGGGATTTCCGCAGGCACGGCAGAATTTAACGTTATCGGGGTTCTGAGCTCCGCACTTCGGGCAATTCATATTATGACCTCCTTTTATCGTAAAGGCTACTCCGCTGTTTTTCTGTGCGAAGCTGCCCGTTCTCGTTTCGTAACATATTTCTACATATAAACAATAACACATTTTTCACAAAAAGTAAAGAGGAAAATAAAGAAAATCAGTAAATTTCGCAAAAATTTCCTCGGCCGCCCGAAAAGGGGCTCATCCGACGAAAACCCCGCCTATAAAACCCTTGCCGGCAAAAGGCAAAAATTTGTGAAAAATGACGTGTAATAATATTTGCATTTTTTATTCAGATGGTGTATAATAATATATTGTATAGTAGGAAAGTATGCCCAGCCGGCAATTCGGCAGGGCAGAAAAAGGAATGGTATAAAAATGATTTACAGCTTGTGGACAGACAACCACGATATCCCCCTTGCGGCTTTAGCCTTTGCAGTGACCTTCGTTCTGACGGCTGCTGCCATAGTTCTTTTCCGCGGATTTCTCCCGAAGGATCAGGGAAGACAGTTCGCCGTCAACGGTGCTCTTTCCCAAGGGAAACCCCGCGGCGCCGGACTGATACTCATTTCGGTGTTCGTGGTATGCAGCGCGTTCTTCACCGAGATGACTGTAGAGAGCGTCATAAACCTGGTGCTGATCTTCGCGGCGATGCTGACGGGCTATCTCGACGACGCTGCGAAAATGCCCTGGGGAGAATTGAAGAAAGGTCTGCTGGACCTTGCTATCTCCGCCGGCATGGCGATAAACTTCGTCTGGAACAACGACACGGAGATAGGCTTCTTCGGCACGACCCTCGATCTGCCGAAAGCTGTCTATGCGATACTGGCCACAGCCCTGGTCTGGGGCAGCATAAATGTTGTCAACTGCACCGACGGCGTTGACGGTCTCTGCGGTTCACTTTCGATGGTCAGCATTTTCCTGTTCATGGGCTGGGGAAAGAATTATTTTACAGGCTGTGTGATGCTGGCGGTGCTGGCGGCTTATCTCTGGTTCAACTGCCACCCCAGCAGGCTCCTTATGGGAGATGCAGGCTCGCGTTCCATAGGCGTTTACATCGCTCTGCTCGCCATGAAGAGCGGAAGACCTCTGCTGTTCCTGCCTTTTGTGCTGGTGATGATACTTGACGGCGGTCTCGGTCTTGTAAAGCTGACGATCATAAGGCTGACCCACAAGAAAGACTTCATGAGCAGCATCAGGACCCCTCTGCACGACCATGCAAGAAAGAACAGCGACTGGTCTGACACCCAGGTAGTGACCCGCTTTGTGATAATACAGCTGGCTGTGGGACTTACCGTCAAGCTGCTGCTGTGACCGCAGAGCCGGATATTCAGGGCACAGAGAACGAAATGAGGAAAGAATTTTGAAGAAGATCATCGGATACGGTGTGAACGTTCTGTTCATAATCCTGATCGCTTTCCTGACGCTGCATTTGCTGCTGAAAAATGCAGAGCTCAAAACGATCATTTCCGACCTGGAAAGAGCAGACAAGCGATGGCTCGCCGTCGGCGCAGTTTTTGTTTTCTGCTTCGTTGCAGGCGAATCCGTGATAATAAAATATATGCTGCATATGTTCGGCGACAGGACACCGTTCATACGATGTCTCAAGTACAGCTTCATAGGCTTCTTCTACAGCTACATCACACCTTCCGCTTCCGGCGGACAGCCTGCTCAGATGTATTATATGAAGAAGGATGGCATAAAGCTCGGCTATTCAACGCTGATAATGCTGGTCATCGCCATCGCCTACAAAGCCGTGCTGGTGGTGCTGGGTGTATTCTTCTATCTGTTCGAGCACGACTTCGTCATGGATAGCGTGGGAGATTATCACTGGCTGCTGATAGTGGGCTTTCTGCTGAACATCGCCTACATCTCAGGGCTGGTGCTGCTGTTCTTCAAGCCGCGCTGGGCAAGGAGACAGGCCATAAGGATAGTCTTCCTGCTGGTGAAGCTGCATATACTCAGGCGCAAGAAGCTGGACGCATATATCAAAAGGATCAACCGCATCTGCGACACCTACATCGAGGGCTCGCAGTATATAAAGAAACATCTCAGGTCGGTGTTCAATATCTTTGTTATGACCACCGTGCAAAGGCTGTTCCTCTTTGCGGTGAGCTGGACGGTCTATCGGTCGTACGGCCTTTCGGGGACAAGCCTGCTGGCGATAATCACTTTGCAGACCATGATCGCCATAACCGTCGAGATGCTTCCCCTGCCGGGAGCTGCCGGAATAACAGAAGCCTGCTTCATGGTGATGTTCAGCGGCGTTTTCGGAGAGGATCTGGTGACCTCGGGAATGCTCCTCAGCAGAGGACTAACGTTCTATCTGCTGCTGATAGTGGGTGCTGTGATAACCTTCATCGCACACTTCATCGCAATGCGCCGGAGCAAAAAAGCCGAACCCCTGACAGAAAAGCTTTCGGCTGCGGGAGAGGTCGTGAATTCTGCCGTAAAGAGATCGGGCTCGGCTGTAAAGAGCTCGGTGGGAACGGCTGTTAAAAAATCGGGAAACGCTGTTAAAAAATCTGTTGAAAAGGTAAGATCAAGGAGTGACAAGCAATGATAGGATTTTATAACTACACTGTGGTGCTGACATATATCAGCCTTTGCTCGGCGGTGTTCGGTATCACCCAGGTGTTTGAAGGAAACGAGAGCGCCGCTTTTCTTTGTCTGGTGCTTTCGGGCATCTGCGACTTGTTTGACGGCAAGGTCGCAAGATCGAAGAAGGACAGGACAGAGCACGAGAAAGTCTTCGGCATCCAGATAGACTCTCTTGCCGACCTGGTATGCTTCGGCGTGCTGCCTGCCTGCATAGGCTATCATTACGGCTTCAACCACGGCCTCGGTCTGGCTGCGGCTATACTTATCGTCCTCTGCGGACTTATCAGACTGGGATATTTCAACGTTATGGAAGAAGAGCGTCAGCGCAACAGCGCAGAGAACCGCAAGGAATATCAGGGTCTTCCCATAACCTCCTCCTCCATCGTTCTGCCCCTTATCTTCATGGGCAGACACAATATCCCCAAGGCAGCATATCCCTATGTTTTCCAGGGCTTCATGATCCTGCTGGCAGTGCTCTATGTGCTGAACATCAGAGTCAAGAAGCTTTCGATGAAGGGTATAGTCATCCTGTTCACCATAGGCGCACTTATCTTTATCGGATATATAACCATGTACGGAAACAAGAAATAAGCACAGCCGAAAGGAAGTTTTATTATGAGATACCGCGACAGAAAAGGAAACGAATTTGAACAGACCACAGCTCAGGACGAGCTGCTTGCAAAGATATACGGAAGCGCTGTCGGCAGAGGCGTTATGAAAGTTGCCTCGCTGCCCATATTCTCATGGCTTGCGGGATTTTTCCTCGACAGCCGCTTTTCGTCGGCCTTCGTGCTCCGTTTTGCCGAGCGCAACGACATCGACATCTTCGATTTCGAGAGCAGGAAGTATTATTCCTTCAACGACTTCTTCGTTCGCAGGATCAAGCCCGGCAGACGCCGTGTCGATCCCGACAAGAATGTTGTGATCTCTCCCTCGGACGGAAAGGTCAGCGCCTACAGGATAAGCAGCACCAGCGAGTTCTCGGTGAAGAACTCCACCTATACCGTGGGCTCTCTGCTGAGGGATTCCAAGCTTGCCGAAAGATATAACGGCGGCACGGCCGTTGTGGTAAGGCTCTCTCCGGACGACTACCACCGCTACTGCTACTGCGCAAACGGCGAAAAAAGCAGGAACCGCTCTATCGAAGGCTTCCTGCACACCGTGAACCCCATAGCCAACAAGTATCTGCCTGTTTTCAAGGAGAACAGCCGCGAGTACTGCCTGATAAGGACAGAGCGCTTCGGCGACATCATCCAGATGGAAGTGGGCGCGATGCTGGTGGGAAAGATCTCGAACCTCCACCCCTACGGCAGAAGGATAGTCCGCAAGGGCGAAGAGAAGGGCTATTTCGAGTTCGGCGGTTCGACTATCATCCTTCTTTTCGAGAAGGACAAGGTCACCGTGGATGAGGACCTTCTCGTGAATACAGAAGAGGGTTTTGAGACTAAAGTCCTTCAGGGAGAAAGAATCGCCTGCGCAAAATAAGGGGAATATCACAAAAGCCGAAAGCTGTCGGGAGGAAGCTTGATGTATCAGATCAAGGACTTTGAACAGTTCGATAGAAACTACGCCTATGACGGCGACGACCTCGGAGTAACTTTCCGCGACGGAAAGACTGTCTTCAAGACCTGGTCGCCGCTTTCCACCGGCGTGTATTTAAAACTGTACTATGACGGCGAGGGCAGCAATCTTATCGAGATACTGCCTATGGAAAGGCTCGACCGAGGAGTCTGGTGTGTCGAGCTTATGCGCCGTGTCGAGGACGTTTACTACACCTTCACCTTTGAATTCGACAACTACACAAGAGAAGAAAGCATAGATATATACGCCCGTGCCTGCGGAGTGAACGGCAAGCGCGGATACATTACCGACCTTTCGAGGACCAACCCCTACGGTTGGAGCGATACCCCGAGACCAGTCTGCGAAAACCCCTGCGATGCCGTGGTATATGAGTGCCACGTGAGGGATTTCTCGATAGACCCGTCCAGCGGCATCCCCAAGAACAAGGCCGGTAAATTTGCTGCCTTCACGGAGAGCGGCACGAAATTCCTCGGAGTTTCCACCTGCCTCGACCACCTGAAAGAGCTGGGGATAACCCATGTCCAGCTGCTGCCTGTCTTCGATTATTTCACCGTTGACGAGAGCAGGCCTGACAAGGCTCAGTACAACTGGGGCTACGACCCTCTGAACTACAACTGCCTCGAAGGCTCATATTCCACCGACCCCTTCGACCCGAAAAGCAGGATAAGGGAGTTCAAGGAGCTGGTGATGACCCTGCACAAGAACGGCATAGGCGTCATCATGGACGTTGTCTACAACCACACATACCACACCAAGGAAAGCGCCTTCCACAAGACTTTCCCAAACTACTACCACAGGCTCGACGGCAAGGGCAGTTTCTCCAACGGCTCGGGCTGCGGGAACGAAACAGCTTCCGACCACCTGATGTACCGCAGGTTCATGATAAACTCGCTGAAATTCTTGGCGACGGAGTATAAGCTGGACGGCTTCCGCTTCGACCTTATGGCTCTGCACGACATAGAGACCGTCAATCTTATCCGGGACGAGCTGAACAAGTTCGACCCTCCGCTGCTGATGTACGGCGAAGGCTGGACAGGGGGAGAATCTCCTCTGCCCTCGGACAAGCTGGCATATAAATGGAATTCCTACAGCTTCGGCAGAGTGGGACTTTTCAACGACAACATCCGCGATTCGGTCAAAGGCGGGACATTCAACCCCTACGATATCGGCTATATAAGCGGGAACCGCAACGCCTTCCATGTGCTGAAACGAGGCATCGCAGGCTCTGTCCCCCACTGGCAGCTGAAAGATGCTCAGGAAGCCTGCTGGGCATTCGAGCCTTCACAGGCGGTGAATTACTGCGAGTCTCACGACAACCACACCCTGTGGGACAAGCTCTCGATATGCGCAAAGCATTTCAGCATCGAGGACAGGAAAAAGATGGACAAGCTGGCAGCTGCGCTGATACTGCTTTCTCAGGGAATGCCCTTTTTGCAGCTGGGACAGGACTTCCTGCGCTCAAAGCCCCGTATCTTAAAGCCCGGGGACGAGGACAACGAAGTCACCCGTGTTTCCCACGACAGCTACAATGCGCCTGACTACACCAACTCCATAAAGTGGATACTCAAATCCAAGAACGCGGATGTGTTCAATTATTACAGGATGCTTATAAGACTTCGCCGGGGCGAGCCGCTGTTCAGGCTGCGGACAAAGGGAGAAGTGGAGCGCTGTCTCTATTTCCTCGACACCGGCGACCCCAACTTCATAGCCTTCAAGCTGGAAGACGAGAACGACTGCCTTATCTGCGCCTTCAACCCCTACGAGGAAGAGAGGACCCTTTATCTTCCCGAGGGCAGGTACTACATAAGGCTCAACCCCCAGGGCAAGATGAACAAGTTCCCCATATGGGGCGGCGTTCCGATCGAGCCCATAAGCGCTATGGTATTCAAAAGGATAAAAACAAATGACAAGCAAGTATGACATCCCGGCTATCTGCCGGAAAGCCGTCCAAACAGCGGCTGCAAGAAATATAGACCTTGATTATTCTCCCGAAAGCGTTTCCGCTCTGGAGGGGATACTCACGGGACAGCACGAGCTGTTCAAGCAGGGAAAGCTCACCGACATCTACATATGGAATATGTCCGTGATGTTCGGGGTGTACCTGGGACAGACGCTGCTGCACTGCGGTCTTAAAGACCACGGCTACAGCTGGATCGAGCAGGACGGGATCGCTCTGCTTACAGACGGCGGAGAAAATGTTGTGAACCCCATCGGGAAAACAGGCGCAAGGATACGCCTGGGCCCTGCCGAGAACGTGCGGCTGTTCTTCGAGCTGATACTCGATCTTGCCGACGGGATGATAATAGAGCCTGGCAGAAATGTTCCCGGGATAATAAGCTGAAAACGGAGAAAAATATGAAAAAGAAACTGGCTGTCCTGCTTTCCGCTGCGATGCTGCTTGCCGGCTGCGGAAGCTCGGACTCAAGCGAAGAGACAAAAAAAGAAAAAAGCACCTCCGAGACCGAGGTGCAGGAGGAAAAGGCCGAGCTTTCGGCAGGATATTACAGGATAAAGCGTGACACAGCACTTTACGACACTTCGGGAAGTGCCGTCCCCAGCGGCGAGGAGCGTATCCTCTACGGAACACCGGATCAGAACGGGGGTCTGACCGTTAAAATACCCGACCCCAACGGCTTCAACGACCTTGGAGAGGCTCAGTATGTATATCACGACTACACAATAAACGACGCCGACGCTTTGACCGCCGTTTCGCCGGATGAGGCAAGGCAGGCTGTCGTTGATTATGCGGTGATGATGAGCGAGAAGCCCACCCAGACCTACGAGCTCAGCGGAGAATTCGTGGGCGAGAACGAGACCCGTTCGGACTGCTCGGGAATGACGGAGCTGGCATATTTGCAGATAGGCATTTACCTCGAGCATTACGCAGATTCACAGGCAAACGACCCTGCCTGCGATATGGTATTCGATAACATCGAGTTCATCGGAGAGGTCAGCGGCATCGAGACCTACCGCGTCAAGGACGTGAACGCAAGAGTGGATATCTCCTCCCTTGAAAAAGGCGACCTGCTGTTCTTCATCTGCGCCACGAATTCCAGCGGAGACAACGACCTCTACGCCGAGGACGGCATAGGTCACGTTGCAATGTATATAGGCGACGGCAGGATGGTGCATTTCACCGCCGACTACGGCCTGACAAACAATCCCTGCCGCACAGAGGACCTGGAGGAATATCAGAGCCGTGTGCTGACAGTAGTCAGGGCTGTAAGATATATAAAGTGACAGGCGATCGTAAAATTCGGCGGAAAAACTGTATCTTCCCCGCAGGGGAGAATCCTTTTTTCCGCACCGCTCCGAGCCTTGGAACAAGGCTCGGCTGCACGCAGGCAGAGATCTGATAAAAAAGTAAAGTAGGGGATACATATGAAATTCATCTCGTGGAACGTAAACGGATTCCGCGCTTGCCTGCAAAAGGGCTTCGCGGATTTTTTCGCTGCCGAGGACGCCGACATCTTCTGCCTACAGGAGACAAAGATGCAGCCCGACCAGGCGGATTTCTCTCCTGAGGGGTATCATAAATATTTCAACAGCGCAATAAAGAAAGGCTATTCGGGAACAGCTGTCTTCACCAAGCAGGAGCCCCTTTCCGTGGCCTACGGGCTGGACGGAGAGCATAACGACGAGGGCAGAGTAATAACCTGCGAGTATGAGGACTATTACTTCGTCTGCTGCTATGTCCCCAATGCCCAGGACGGCCTGAAACGTATAGATTACAGAATGGAATTCGAGGACGCTATGAGAGCCTATCTCTGCAAGCTCGATAAGAAAAAGCCCGTGATCTATACCGGCGATCTGAACGTAGCTCACGAGGCCATAGACCTGAAAAATCCCAAGGCCAACGAGGGCAACGCAGGCTATTCCGAGCAGGAGCGCGGAAAGATGACAGAGCTGCTGGGCGCAGGCTTCGCGGACAGCTTCCGCAGACTCTACCCCGACCGCACAGGGGCTTATTCCTGGTGGTCGTACCGCTTTCACGCAAGAGCTAACAACGCAGGCTGGCGTATAGATTATTTCATCGTCTCCGACAGGTTCATGAGCCGGGTAAAGGACTCGGTGATATACAGCGATATCTACGGCAGCGACCACTGCCCCGTAGGGCTTATCTTTGAATGATGAAAACACTCTATCTCTCCGACCTGGACGGCACTCTGCTCCGTCCCGACGAGACCCTTTCGGACTATACCGCAGAGGTGATAACATCCCTCGTTAAGAAAGGCGTGTGCTTCTCCTTTGCAACGGCACGTTCCCGTTCGACAACGCTTAAAGTCACGAAGAATATAAGCATCTCCCTGCCGATAATCGTCTATAACGGAGCCTTCATCTCGGACAGCAGGACAGGCAGGCTGCTGTATAAAAACACCTTTTCAAAAACCGAAGCGGAAGAGATATATTCCTGCTTTAAAGAACAGGGGCTTTCGCCGATGGTGTACAGCCTAATCGACGGAGTTGAAAAGTTTTCCTACGTCCTGCCGGAGATAAGCCGGGAGACCCATGATTTTATCCGCACAAGAGCAGGCGATCCCAGAGACAACCCGCTGCAGACCGACGGGGAGATCTTGTCGGGAGAGCCCTTTTATTTCAACTGTATCGGAGATAAAGAGCAGCTCCGTGCCGCGCACGAAAAGCTCGGGAAGAGATTTTCAAGTTTGTTCTACGACGATATATATTCCGGCTGCCGCTGGCTCGAGCTTATGCCGAAAGGGGTATCCAAAGCCGCTGCCGCTCTTGAGCTGAAGAAGCTGCTGGGTGCGCAGAGGCTCGTTGTTTTCGGGGATGCTATAAACGACATTGCGCTTTTCGGGATAGCAGACGAAGCATACGCAGTAGCGAATGCAGCACCGGAGCTGAAAGCTGCCGCTGACGGAGTAATAGGTGCAAATACGGAAGATGCGGTGGCAAAATGGCTTGCCGGTCGGTGCGGCGACGGCGCTTGACGCGGTCGGTGCCCCGACGGGTCTTGACACGTCACGCAAGCAGAGCTTGCTTTTGCAATCTGTAGGGCGGGAGCTTGCTCCCGCCCTAATATACCGACCAGCCTCAATAGAGCGTGAGGACACACGGCAGGGGCAAGCCCCTGCCCTACATTCCTGCCACGCTCAAAACATATCCTTGAACAATACAAACAACCACGCTTTGTTGGGAGCTTTCCGGTCGCTGCGGCGACAGCGCAATTCGCGAGACGCAAACTGCGTATGCTTACATAGAGCAAATGGGGACGTTTCCCACGCGAGCAAAGCCTTGATAGAACACCTCGCACCAAGCCCCTCCCAACGGTGTCAACGCGAACTCATTCACAAGAGAACCCACCTCCCTTAGAG
>CAMVOF010000064.1:0-11874 GCA_947169055.1 uncultured Clostridia bacterium | reverse complement strand
AAAATAATTTACATTGGACATTGAAACGAGCTTGTAAAGATTTTTAAGTCCCGTGTTGTTGCGTACAAGGATTATCTGGTGATAAGTCGGCAGCTCATTTATCCTCTCGTCACTTCCGAGCAGAGAGTTTATATCTCTTACTCTTATGGCAAGAGTCGGGTTATCGGCTGCAAGCTTTTTGGCGAATTCAATAAATATCTTCGCCAGCACCACCGAGTCATCAGATGCACGGTGGTGGTTGAAATCAAAACCGAAATGCTCCGCGACATAATTGAGCTTGTGCTTTTCAAGCTCGGGCAGCATTATCCTGCTCATAGGGACGGTGTCGATATGTGAGAAGGGATAAGATATATTATTCCTCCTCAAAGCCTCGGAAAGGAAGCCCGTGTCGAACATCGAATTGTGTGCGATAAATACAGGCTCTTTTCCGCAGAATTCAAGAAAGCTCTTTAAAGCTTCGCTTTCGGAGGGTGCCCCTTCAAGCATCTCGTCCGTAATATTAGTAAGGTCTGTGATAAATCCTGAAAGCGGCTCTTTGGGGTCGATGAAAGTATCGAAAGTCTCAACGACTTCAAGACCGCGAAGCTTTGCAGCTCCTATCTCGATAATTTTGTCGTTGGTCGCGGAAGTGCCGGTCGTCTCAAGGTCAAAAACGATAAGCTCATCGGTAAGATAACGCTCGTCATGGCCGTGATAAACATCGGCATCGTTATTTACTTCATAGGCCTCGATACCGTAGATGATCTTGAAATCATTTCCGCCTTTGCGGATAGCAGCACAGGTCTCCATGGCCTCGGGGAAGCTCTGGACAACGCCGTGATCGGTTATGGCTATGGCTTTATGACCCCATTCAAGGGCACGGTTAACGAGCTTCTTTGCCGGAGCAAGAGCATCCATCTGCGACATATTGGTATGGCAGTGCAGCTCGACACGCTTTTCCTCGGCAAGATCCTTTTTCTTTTCGCGCTTTACGACCATAATATTCGACGGCTCGAAATATGTCATATGATCGAATTTATCAAGCACGATCTTACCCGTTGCCATGATGCAGGTACCGGGCTTTAATTTCGAGAGAACAGCCTTGACCTCGTCCATTGAGGGGTTTCTGTTGAATCTTCCGGGCTTCGTGCTTCCGATAAGCTTCATCTGAGCAGAATAGGTATAGTCGGTGAAATATACTGTGGCAATAAGAGTCTCGCCGTTCTTGACTTCCCTTTCATCGACCTTGAACACATCTCCCCAAACGGTATAGCTCGTGCCGGACTCCTCTTCGGGCAGCTGCTTCATATCAATGACTTCTGCCGTCGAAGGGATAGGTGCACCTTTGAGCACAACTGCTTTATCTGCGGAAATGCCGATACGTGCAAAATCAACATCGACGTTCTTAAATACAGGCTCGGCAGCTTTCGGCTTTCCGGAAGCAGGCGCTGCACCGTTATCTGCCGAAGGAACTGCAGCCGTCAGGTTTTCAAGCATCTCGCGGTGCTGGTTTTCAAGCTTCACAGGATCGGCAGCGGTTACGCCGTCAAACACGACATCTACACGCACCGAAAAAAGCTCGAGCACAAGCTCCTTGAATCTTCCCGAAAAGTCGCCCTTTTCAAGAGTTTCAAGACCGCCTCGTGCAAGGCTTATGGTAAAAACATTGTTTTCAAGCGCAGCCGTTGCATCGTTAAGATAACCGTTGACGAAAGGACAGCGCTCTTTCATATATTCGACAAGCTGAGGGAAATAATCCGCTGTGAGCTTGTCCGGCGAATACTTGCAGTTTATGGTGATCTTCTGAAGCTTCATCGCAGCGGAAAGCCTGCGCTGAGTCTGTAAGATCTCGGCACGGGTCAGCGGAGTATCAAATTTTACGGTAACGGCAGCAGTCCTGTTTCTCTCATCTATCTCGAGACGAAGCGCCTGGCCGTTTTCCATGCTTCTCGGTATTATATCGTTATAGCCCTCAAAGAGCTCTGAAAGACCTATGGTGTTCATTATGTATTATTCATTCCTTCTATATTTACAGCTTGTCTATCTCTTCAAGCAAGGCAGGAAGCGCTTCCTCCTCGCTTACTTTTCTTAATCTTTCTCCCCGGCTGAACAAAACAGCACAGCCGTCTCCTCCGGCGATACCTATATCAGCATTCCCGGATTCTCCTATACCGTTCACAACGCAGCCCATGACCGCAACGGTTATGTCCTTATCAATATCTCTCACAGCCTCTTCGACTTTTTTCGCAAGAGAGATAAGGTCTATCTTCGTTCTTCCGCAGGTAGGACAGGAAACAAGACGAACGCCTCTGCCCTTTCCTATCGCTTTTAAAATATCCTTGGCGGCATATATCTCGTTTACGGGATCGTCCGTCAGGGAGACCCTTATGGTATCTCCGATGCCGTCGCAAAGCAGCGAACCGATACCTACAGCCGACTTTATGATCCCCATTCGCTGTGTGCCGGCTTCGGTCACTCCGAGATGCAGCGGATAATCACACTGCTGTGCCAGCAGCCTGTAGGCTGAGATCATAGTCGGAACATCCGAAGACTTTATGGAGATGACTATATCGTCAAAATCGCAGTTTTCAAGTATCCTGACGTGTCCCATTGCGCTTTCCACAAGAGCCTCGGGTGTAGGTCTGCCGTATTTTGCCAGCAGCTCCTTTTCAAGAGAACCGCCGTTTACGCCTATCCTTATGGGGATATTCCTGCTTCGGCAAGCCTTGACGACCTCTTTAACTTTGTCTATAGAGCCAATATTGCCGGGATTTATGCGTATCTTGTCGATGCCTGCTTCTGCCGAAGCAACAGCAAGACGGTAGTCAAAATGAATATCGGCAACAAGCGGAACTGATATCTTCTCCTTCAAAGCCGGGATAAGCCGAACTGCTTCTTTATCGGGTATTGCGGCTCTGATTATCTCGCAGCCTGCTTTTTCAAGCCTCAAGGCCTGCTCCACCGAGCCTTCGATATCCGAAGCCGGAACATTGAGCATCGACTGGATATATATGTGTCCTCCTCCGAGGACGCAGTCTCCCACGCGCACCTGACGAGTATTTCTTTTCATTCAGATCATCTCCGTTCAGCCGAAAAGCTTCATAATATCACTTACCGTAACAATGACCATCAGAAGCAGCAGCGCTGCCATTCCGATAAGATGCACCATTCCCTCTTTCTCGGGAGGGACAGGCTTGCCCCGTATCGCCTCGATAATAAGGAAGATAAGTCTTCCGCCGTCAAGAGCCGGCAGAGGCAGAAGATTAAAGAGACCGATGTTTATAGTGATAAACGCGGCAAGGTTGAGCATCTGTATGGTCAGCTCGTGCCAGTTTATCCCCTGCTCTTCGGTGGTCTCGCTCTCGATAACATCTCCGATAACATCAACTATACCCACTGGACCCGAAAGGTCTCTTATAGAATACTTGCCTCTGACAAGATCTATAAGTGTGATATAAATGAGCCTGCCGTCGGTTATGGTATGCCGGAAAGAATAAGAAAGAACGGTTGACGGCGTTGCTTCGACAGGCTCCACATAGAAATCTATATGCAGCTTATTATCCTGTGTGTCAAATTTTACGTCCTTGAGCTCCTTTTTCTCGCCGTCACGGATAACGACCATATCGAAAACTCCGTCCTCGTCTTTCTGGAACTGATAGCCGAGATCCAGGTCTGTAAAGATATGCATACCGTTGACTTCGATTATCTCGTCTCCGACTTCAAGTCCCGTCGAATGGGAGACGGCAGTATCGTTCTCAAATCTGGAAACGGTGGTGGAGGTGATAGGAGCGTCCATGACCGTATAGATTATAAGCAGGATAAAGCCGAGTATCAGATTCATCGTGATACCGGCAAGAACTATTATCATCCTCTTGGGAAGTGATTTCTTGTTGAAGGCTCTGTCGTCCGAGCTGTTGGCGTCTTCTCCCTCCATAGCACAGTAACCGCCTATGGGCAGTATCCGCCAGGCATAAAGAGTCTCTCCCTTTTTCTTCTTGATTATCGCAGGACCCATGCCGATGGCAAATTCGTTTACCTTTACGCCGCAGGCTTTTGCGGCAACAAAGTGGCCAAGCTCGTGAAGAACTATAATGACCTCAAATATCAGCAGGGCAAAAATTATTTTCATGAATGTCTCCTTCTATTCTCTTTATCTATTATAGATCATGGCCTGTGCAAAATCCCGCGCATCGCTGTCGGCTTTAAGAACATCGTCAAGGCAGGTGATGTCTTTCCGCTCTGTCTCATCGCAGACGCGCATCACTATATCGCCTATATCCGTGAATCCGATCTTTCCGTCAAGGAAAGCTGCGACCGCTGCCTCGTTAGCTCCGTTTACGGAAGCCGGGATATTTCCGCCCTTTGCGATAGCCTTCATGCAGGCACGCAGACAATCGAAGGTCTCGATATCTGGCTTGGCAAAGGTTAGAGTGCCGTAATCCGTGAGAGACAGGGGCTTTGTCGGACATTCAAATCTATCGGGATAAAGCAGGGCGTACTGTATCGGTATCTTCATATCCGGAACACCGAGCTGAGCGATAACGGAATTGTCGTTATACTCCACAGCCGAATGGATAACGCTCTGCCTGTGGACAACTATCTCTATCTGGTCGGGTCTCAGAGCGAACAGATGCATGGCTTCGATAAATTCAAGGCCCTTATTCATAAGTGTAGCTGAGTCGATAGTTATTTTTCTCCCCATGGACCAGTTCGGGTGAGCAAGCGCCTGCTCGATGCTTACGTTTTTCAGCTGGTCTTTGGTAAAGCCGAAAAAGGGTCCTCCTGAAGCAGTGAGGATTATCTTCTTCAACTGGCTGCGTTTATTTCCCTGCAGGCATTGGAAAATAGCCGAATGCTCGCTGTCGATAGGATATATCCTGACACCCTTTTCTCTTGCCGAAGACATGACAAGATCACCGCCGGCAACAAGGGTCTCCTTGTTGGCAAGGGCAACATCCGTGCCGTGTTCAATAGCCGCAAGGGTGGGTTTCAGTCCTACCATCCCGACCACGGAATTGACCATGATATCAACGCCGTCCAGCTTGGCGATCTCACAAAGCCCATCCATTCCGCAGAGGACTTTGCAGCCTGTCAGACCTGCCGAAAGCTCGTCAAGGAGCTCTTCTTTATATATGCATACATACTCCGGTCTGAACTCCTCAGCCTGTCTGATAAGGAGCTCGGTATTTGAGAATGCGGCAAGGGCTTTTATCTTAAATCCGTGCTTTCGGGCTATCTCGAGGGTCTGCGTTCCGATAGAACCCGTCGAGCCGAGAACAGTTATAGTTTTCATACAAACACTCCTAAAAAAGCGCTAAAACGGCACTGCCGTGCAGAATCATCCGCACGGCAGAAGCCGTTGCTTATCATTTGATAATAAGTCCCTGGAGGATAAGATAATACATAAACGGTGCAACGAGCAGAACGCTGTCGAAGCGGTCCATAACTCCTCCGTGACCGGGCATTATCTTGCCGTAATCCTTTATATCGCACTGACGCTTGATCTCGGAAGCCGTAAGATCGCCGAGAACACTTATGGGAGCTGCCACAAGTCCTGCAACGAACAGCATGATAAGATTAAGGTCAACGCCCTTCCAGTTCTGATAGATTATGCCTATAAGAAGCAGAAACACTCCGTTGGAGATTATACCTCCCACAAAGCCCTCCACAGTTTTCTTCGGGCTGATCTTCGGGCAGAGCTTTGTCTTTCCGAAAAAGGTGCCGGCAAAGTATGCTCCTGTATCGGCAAGCCATGCAGCACAAAGGGTAATAACTATCAGGAATACCCCGTGGTCGAGCATCGACATATAAATGATCGTTCCGAAGGAATAGGGTATCAGTATAGTTATGGCAAGCATAAAGAACAGGTCGAAGAAGGTGTATTTCTTGTAGTTCCTGAGATACAGGAAGAACATCACAAGTATCAGCAGCCCGAAATAGAGCCTGTTGGTGAGAAATGTCAGCCAGCCCTTCGCATGGAAGAAAGGCATCACCGCATCGACTACGGCATATCCGAGACAGAGTCCGCACTGTACCTTGAACTTCACCTTTCCGCTGGCGTTGAATATCTCATAGATAGCAAGAGCTGAGATAGCGCCGATCGCAAGATTAAAAACTATTGTGTTATGAAGCAGAAACACCACCGTAGCGATACCGATCGCCACCACGGAAGAAACTATTCTTATCAGCATTTATATTCTGTCCTTTCATGACCTATGCAGTTATATCCCGCCAAAGCGGCGGCTGCGGTCAAGATAAGCGTTCACAGCGGCTTCGAGGTCTTTTTTCTTATAATCCGGCCAGAGTATATCGGTGAAATAATACTCGGCATAAGCAGCCTGCCAAATAAGGAAATTGGAAAGCCTCTGCTCACCGCTGGGCCTGATTATAAGATCAACATCGGGAACATCGCCGGTATAAAGCCTGCTCTGGACAAGCTCCTCGGAAACATCCTCGGGGGAAAGCTCTCCCCGCTTGACGTCTTCGGCTATGCTTCTCATAGCATGAACAAGCTCGTCTCTGCCGCCGTAGTTAATGGCAAGCAGCAAGGTCATCGAGTCGAAATCCTTCGACATCTCCTCGACTTCCGCCATTTTGTCCTGGAGAGTCTGAGAAAGCATTGTCCTGTCGCCGATAAAACGAACTCGGATATTCTCCTCGATAAAGTCCTTTACCTCGTCAAGATATTTCTCGAAGAGGTCCATAATGGCATCGACTTCATCCTTTGGACGCTTCCAGTTCTCAGTTGAAAAAGCATAAAAGGTTATATACTTTATGCCTATCGCCTTGGCGTGACGGGTTATCGCACGGAAGGTCTTGGCCCCCTCACGGTGGCCGAACTTTCTGGGCAGGCCGCGTTTTTTTGCCCACCTGCCGTTTCCGTCCATTATTACGCCGACGTGTACGGGTGCTCCTTCGATAGGCAGCTTAGTTTTTCCAGCCATAGTTCACTCCGATCAGATCGACATGATCTCCTTTTCCTTATCGGCAACGTGACCGTCGATCTCCTTGATGAATTTATCGGTAAGCTTCTGGATCTGATCCTCGCAGTCCTTGAGGTCATCCTCTGTGATCTCACCGTTCTTTTTCATAGCCTTGTATTTTTCCATAGCATCACGTCTGATGGAACGGATAGCTACCTTGGTATCCTCTCCCTGCTTCTTCATATCCTTAACGATGCGCTTTCTGTCTTCCTCTGTGAGCTGGGGGAAGGTCAGACGAAGAACCGTTCCGTCGTTCTGAGGATTTATGCCGACATCAGAGGCCTGGATAGCCTTTTCGATCTTTGTAAGGGTGGTCTTGTCCCAGGGGGTGATAACGAGCACTCTTGCCTCGGAAACAGAAACCGTTGCAAGCTGGCTGATAGGTGTGGGAGCTCCCCAGTAGTCAACTCTGACTTTATCGAGAACGGCAGGATTGGCTCTGCCCACTCTGATAGAAGCAAAGTCCGAAAGCATTACCTTAACCGACTTTTCCATTTTTGTCTTGGCTTTTTCTCTGATCTCTTTCATAAATGATCATTCCTTTCATATATGATGTGAAGCTGTCTGTTGCTTATTTAACTATCGTTCCGATATTTGCGCCCATGCAGGCGTCGTATATATTATCCGGCCTTGCAAGGTCGAAAACGAGTATCGGGATGTTATTGTCCTTGCACATTGCCGCTGCTGTGGAATCCATGACTTTTATGTCGTTTGAAAGTATTTCGGTGTAGCTGAGGGTGTCGTACTTGACAGCATCGGGATACTTGTGGGGGTCCTTGTTGTAAACTCCGTCAACCATTGTAGCCTTGAAGAATATATCAGCTTCGATCTCGGCAGCTCTGAGAGCGGCTGCTGTATCTGTGGAGAAGAAGGGGTTTCCTGTTCCGCAGCCGAAAACGAGAACTCTGCCCTTTTCAAAGTGGCGCATAGCCTTGTTTCTGATGTAAGGCTCTGCCACCTGACGCATGGTGATAGCAGTCTGGACACGAACTTCCATTCCGCAGTTCTCCAAAGCATCGGCAACGGCAAGGGCATTCATGGCGGTCGCAAGCATACCGATATGGTCCGCTCTCGTTCTGTCCATGTCTCCGCTCGAACGTCCGCGCCAGAAGTTTCCGCCTCCAACAACGATACCCACCTGAACACCGGCGTCAACGCATTTTTTGATGCTCTTGCCGAAGGTGGTTATAACTTCGTAATCAAGTCCTATCTTCTTGTCTCCGGCAAGCGCTTCTCCCGAAAGCTTGAGAAGGATCCTTTTGTATTTTGGTTCCATAACAGACACTCCTTGTAAATTATTAAGCTGCAAGGCGTATTTGCGCCTTTGTCACAGCATACAGATATTCACATTAAAATTATACTATATTTTGTGGAGATTGTAAAGACCTAAACGAAAAAAAGTTAAAAAAAGAAGCAGAACTTAAAGAAACTCTGCAACAGCTGCTTTAAGGTCTGCTTTTATTGTCTATCCTTTGATAAGCTTGATGAAAAATGTTCTTGTTCTGGGGCCGTCGAACTCTGCAAAATATATGCCCTGCCAGGTACCGAGAACAAGCCTGCCGTCATCGATTATAACAGTTTCCGATGAACCGATGCAGCTCGATTTCAGATGAGACGAGGAATTCCCCTCAGCATGGCGGAACTGGGGCCTGTCGGGATAAGTCTTGTCAAGTGCGAAAAGAAGATCGGTCACAACGTCCGGGTCGGCGTTCTCGTTGATAGTGATCGCGGCTGTGGTATGAGGACAGAAAACGACAGCCAGTCCGCTGTTCATGCCGGATTCGATAACAGCCTGTCTTACATAGCTCGTAATATTATAGAAGCCTTCTCTTTCCGTGTGAAGCGTATGTTTGAAAAGCATATTTTCCCCCTCCGTATATATCAGAATCTTGAACGCACAAGGAACTCGTCCTCTGTCTCGTTCTTTGTCGGCCTGCCCATAAGGTTTTTCAAAGCATCGAAAGGTGCTACACCGTTGAACAGGATATTATAGAGCTGCTCGGTTATGGGAAGCTCCACTCCCAGCTGTTTTGCGAGCTTGTAGGCATTCTCGCAGCAGACATAACCTTCCACCGTGCCGACCTGCTCCACGGCTTCAACGGGAGAAACTCCCTTGCCGATGAGGATGCCTGCACGCCTGTTGCGGCTGTGCATGGAGCAGCAGGTAACGATAAGGTCACCTATCCCGCTGAGGCCTGCAAAGGTCTCTGCCTGAGCGCCCATTGCAGCTCCGAGGCGCTTGATCTCCTTTATCCCTCGTGTCATAAGTGCAGCCTTGGTGTTGTCGCCCATTCCGAGGCCGTCTAAAACTCCGGCAGCAAGGGCGATAACGTTTTTAAGAGAACCGCCTATCTCGCAGCCGAGAACGTCGTCATTCACATAAACGCGGAATGTGGAATTGGAGAGAACGCTCTGGACATAATAGGAAGCCTCTTTGTTCTCGGAGGCAACGACTACTGTCGTGGGTATGCCTCTGCCAAGCTCCTCGGCATGGCTGGGACCCGTAAGCACTGCAACGGTATTCTCGGGGAATACTTCCTTTATTACTGTGCTCATTGTCTTCAAAGTGCCGTTTTCAAGACCCTTTGCGGTATTGAGGACTATGGAATCCTTGCTGACATAGGGCTTTGCTTCCTCGCAGACACTGCGGAGGAAGGAGGTCGGGATACCAACTATAACTATCTCCTTGTCCTTTACGCAGGAGATATCCGTTGTAAGCTCTACAGCCTTGGGTATCTTCACGCCGGGCAGCTTAGCCTTTAGGCTGCCTGTACGGCGGATAGTATCGATCTCGTCCTGGAACTTCGACCATACAGAAACGGTATGCCCTGCATTAACGCACATTACGGCGAGCGAGAGACCGAATGCTCCCGAACCGAGGATAGCAACGTCAGCCATGGTTATTCCTCCTTTGTCTTCGAGCCGAAGCTCAGCTTGTTTTCGTTTCCTTCAATAAGGCGTTGGATATTGGGACGGTGCATATAGACTATCAGCGATGCAAAGATCAGCGCCATCCCGGCATTTATCAGGCGGCTGTCATTATCCCGAAGCAGCTGTGTCACATAGGTGAATATCGGATAAGCAACAGCTGCGCAGATAGAACCGAGGGATACATACTTAGTAAAAGTAACGACGAGAATGAACACCGACAGAGAAAGCGCACAGGTAAGGGGGTCGATAGCCAAAAGGGTGGTAGCTGTGAGCAGCACTCCCTTTCCGCCGTGAAAGCCGTAAAATATCGGAAAAATATGCCCCAGCATCACGAATATACCTGCAACATAGCCTATGAAAAGCTTGTCGTCAAAGAATACGATGTCGAAGACTCTTGTGACAAGTATCCGGCAGACAAGAACACCGATAACACCTTTCAAGAGGTCGCATATAAGTGTTGCAAGAGCCGGTCCTTTTCCGAAAACTCTGAGGACGTTTGTAAGGCCTGCATTGTTGGAGCCGTACTCGCGGATATCCTTTTTCTTCCACACCTTGCAGACAGTTATGGCAGAATTCACGCTTCCCAACAGATAGCAGAATACAGCAGTAAAGAGCAGGCTAAAAAAATAATTCAAATCGATCTGATCCTTTCAAAGCTTATTTTACGTCGTTTCTGTCGCGTTCGCGCACTTTTATGACAATCGGCGTGCCGTCGAGAGAGAAGGTCTCTCTTATCTGGTTCTCGATATATCTCTGATACGAGAAATGGAAAAGCTCGGCACGGTTGACAAAGCAGACAAAGGTCGGCGGCTTTGTAGAAGCCTGGGTCATATAGTAGATCTTGAGCCTTCTGCCCTTATCCGACGGCGGCTGTACACGGGTTGTCGCATAAACGAGGACGTCGTTGAGCTTGCCCGTGGGTATGCGGACGGAATTCTGCTTTGCAACATAAACTATCGTTTCAAACAGCTTGTTTATCCTGAGCCCGGTCTTTGCCGAGATGAACACGAACGGCACATAGCTCATAAAGCTGAAATCGACTTCGAGTTTCTTTTTGAACTCGTCCATTGTGTGTGTGTCTTTTTCCACTGCATCCCATTTGTTCACCGCGATAACGCAGGCTTTGCCCTTTTCGTGGGCATAGCCGGCAACTTTGGAATCCTGCTCGGTAAAGCCCACCTCGGCATCTATAACGATTACGGCAACATCGGCTCTGTCAACTGCCATATAGGAGCGCAGAACGCTGTACCGCTCCACGTTTTCGAGAACTTTGGATTTCTTTCTTATACCGGCTGTATCTATCAGGACGAATTTGCCCTGTTCGTTTTCAAAGTAAGTGTCGGTGGCGTCACGGGTAGTTCCGGCGATATCGGAAACGATGACCCTGTTCTCTCCGCAGACGCAGTTAATAAGCGAGGATTTGCCGACATTGGGCTTTCCTATTACGGCAACGGAGATAACATCCTCGCCGTAGTCTTCGCTTTCTGTCTCCGGGAGATTTTTCAGAATCTCGTCCAGCAGGTCGCCTGTGCCATGGCCGTGGACTGACGAAACGGCTATGGGATCACCCAGCCCGAGGTTATAAAACTCGTAGAACTCGGCAGGAGGCTCTCCCACGGAATCGCACTTGTTGACGCAAAGGATTATGGGCTTGCCGCTTTTCTGGAGCATCGCCGCAACTTCGGTATCGTTGGCGGTGACTCCTGCACGCAGATCAGTGACAAGCACCGTCACATCTGCGTTGTTTATGGCAAGCTCAGCCTGTCTGCGCATCTGGACAAGTATAGTATCGTTGGAAGCAGGCTCTATACCGCCTGTATCCACAAGCATGAATTCCCTGTTCAGCCACTCGCATTTTGCGTAGATACGGTCTCGGGTAACTCCCGGCGTATCTTCCACGATAGACAGCTTTTGTCCGATGAGCTTATTGAACAAAGTGCTTTTTCCGACATTAGGTCTGCCGACTATCGCAACGGTTGGC
>CAMVOF010000063.1:0-11951 GCA_947169055.1 uncultured Clostridia bacterium | reverse complement strand
CGGGCTGCGCGTGCTCCACTTCTGTCCCCGGTTTGACCCAGCCTGGAAGAGCGTAGGCGTCGCCGGCTCGTTCCTGGGTATCTCCTCCGAGAGGATATATCTGTCGAGGCTGTCGAGAAATCTCAGGAAGTCCTTGTGGGAGATGTAAAGCACTTTGAAGACCTTCATAAGCTCCCCCAGCTGCCCGAGGCCGTTCTTCTCTTTATAATAGTCACATTCAAAAACGCCTTCAAAAAGCTCTCTGACCCTTTTCCACAGCAGGCATCCTGCCCGTATCACGATCACCGGCTTTGTGCCGAACCAGCGGTAAAGGGAAGCCACTCCGATCTCGCAGCCCTCGGCGATGTCTGTCATCGCAATATCCGCAACATCGCGTTCAAGCAGCAGCTTTGCCGTGTATTCCACAGCGGCGTCCATCCTGTCTTTTTTTGCATTTTCAAGAATTTTTTTGTATTCCACTTGACAAACGCTCCTTTTTGTGATAGACTGACTATCAGTATGATACTTATTCTATCACACTTCTTAGGATTTGTCAATAGAAGCTGAGAAATATTTATAAAATCGAAACAACAGGAGGAATAAAAATGGATAATTCATCTGTGATCTTCGGGAACAAAATGAGACCCTGCGATGTTAAAAAGGCAGGAAAGAACGCCGCAAAAATGGCAAAGAAATACGGCGATGACAGGCAGAAGACCTATCACCTTGCGGCAGCAGAGAACAGCGTTATCGGTCCTGTTATGGGTGTAAAGGACCTTGTGCTCTCGGAGGAGCAACTGAATATCGACCCCGAAAAGAGCATTATCATCGGCAACATAAGAATGGGCTTCGGACACTACCGCATCTCCATGGCGATAGCCTCCGCCGCAAATTCTATGGGCTATACTCCCTATTGGTTCGACCTCAATTCCTTTAAGGGCACAGCCGCCACGAACATCATCTCAGCCCAGAACGAGCTCTATTCCCTTGGCTCGCGTATCTCCCAGAAGAGCAGGCTTTTCAACAAGATAGTCTGGGAACCCTTGAACAGCGAGGGCTTCCGCAAGCTCACATATAACTGCTCCGACCAGAAGATGACCGAGCTCATGACCGGCCTTTACGCCGACCTGCCCAAGGACATCCCCTTTGCCGCGACCCACGTCTGGCCGGCACAGGCAGCTGTCCACGCAGGGCTCAAAAATGTGGTGAACGTGGTCCCGGACAACTGGCCTATGGCTCTGCACCTTGCAGAGGGTTCTGTTCATACCGTGCAGACCCAGTCCTCCTACCTCGGCTACAAAGTCCTCCGCGGAATGGACAAAAAGCGCAGCCTCAAGCCCATGCCCGACGAGGCGATCAAGTTCACGGGACATTACATCGACCACGAGCTGGTCTCGAACATCGAAGCCGACTGCGAACGCCGTATCGAAAGGCTGGAAAAGGGCAAAGCAAAACGCTATCTGCTGACCATCGGCGGAGCCGGTGCACAGCAGGAGATATTCGTGGCGATCATCCGCAGGCTCCTGCCAAAGATCAGAAAGAACAAAGCAATGCTTATGATAAACCTCGGCGACCATTACAGCGTCCTCGATTCGATAAAGCAGAAGGTGCCGGAGCTGAATGACCTCACCACCGAGCACATTGACGACTTCGCCGAGACCTCGCAGTTTGCCGCAGATGCCCTTGACGGCGACATCGGCGGTATCCACGTTTTCTGCCACAAGGATATCTTCGCGGCGGTCTATTCAACTAATCTTCTTATGCGAGCCTGCGACGTGCTCATCACAAAGCCCAGCGAGCTTGCCTTCTATCCCGTTCCCAAGCTGATGATAAAGCGCGTCGGCGGACACGAAGCCTGGGGCGCAGTCCGTGCTGCCGAGATCGGCGACGGAACCTTTGAGTGCGAGACTATGAACGACATCTCGGTAATGCTCCGAGCCCTGCAAAACGACGACAGCATCCTCCGCTTCATGTGCGATAATATCGTCAAAGCCAAGCAGGCAGGAACATATAACGGCGCTTACGAGGCTGTTAGACTTGCAGTCTCAGCTCGTTGATCTTCGTATAAAACAAAAACGGCATTACAAGCCGGTGTTTGCCGCCGGACTGTAATGCCGTTAAGTTTTTTATTATTCTGTTTTCTCTTCTCCCGTTTCGGCCTTGTTGTCGTTGTTCAGCCCGAGATATTTCCTCTCGAACTCCGGCACGGAGATCGCCTTGTCGAAGAGCCAGCCCTGTGCCAGCTTGTGGCCCGAGCTTGCAAGTATCTGAGCCTGCGCCTCTGTCTCGACGCCCTCGAAGATTATCGACTTGTTGGTCAGATTGATGAGGGTACACATCTGGTTGACGTAGTCTCTTGCCTGGTTGCTGGAAACGATGTTGTCAATGAATATCTTATCCACCTTGACGATATCTATGGGAGCATTCAGCAGAACGCTCAGTGACGAATATCCCATTCCGAAATCGTCTATGTCGATCTTGAAGCCTCGCTCGCGCAGCCTCTTCATATCGTTGTAAAGCGCGTTGAAGTCCTGCATCAGAGCGCTTTCCGTTATCTCGATCTCAAGCAGGGAAGTCTCGATGTTGTAGAAGTCCGCAAGAGCTGTCAGCCTCTCGACGAAATCCTTCCTTCCTGCGTGGTTGCGGGAGAAGTTTATGGAAACAGGGAAGAGCTCTATGCCCTCTCTGCGCCACTTCGACATTGTCGAGAGCAGGGTCTCGAACATATACATATCGAGGTCGATGATGTATCCCACTTTCTCGAGCACCGAGATGAACTCGTAGGGCAGCTTGTAAGTACCGTCGGAATTCCTCCAGCGGCTGAGTGCCTCAGCACCCCTGAGCTCTCTGGTGTCCAGCGAGAACTTTGGCTGTAAGAACAGCTCGATCTGCCCGGAGTTCAGAGCGTTTTTCAGCTCGGCAGCTATGGCCTGATCGTGGCTTCTCTGGCTCCTCATCCTCTCGGCGTAGATGCCGCAGGTGATCTCCTTTATGCCCTTGACGCTCTTTCTTGCAAGGTCGGCGTTGTCCATAGCGATAACAACGTCAACGTCTGCATTCGGCAGAACGTACATACCGCTGGAGATATGCAGATCGCTTGCGGGATAGCGCTTGTGCTGGTTGTTGTTGAAGATATTGTTGGACGTCTTTATGCACTCGATCAGCTCTTCGCGGCTGTTTGCCTTTGCGAATACCGCAAAGTAATCCGAATACACACGGCACCCCGTAACATAAGCGTTTATCGCCGTAAGGGTTATCGCAAAGTCCCGGAGCATCTGGTTTCCGGCGTCAAAGCCGAAGTTGTCGTTTACATAAGAGAAGTCGTTTATATCCGAATAAACTATGGCGTAGCAGCAGTTGGGGTCGAGGCCTTTGGAGAGATACTTAGCAACAGTCTCCTTGAAGGCGTTTCTCGTAAGCAGACCGGTGGTGGGGTCGGTGTTTGTCAGCCTTTCGATCTCCGCCCTGTCTCTCAGGACACGGCTCTTCAGCTTCTGCATATGGTCGATGCTGTATATGCGTCCGTAGATATTTGAAACGCTTCCCGATTCGTCCGCAACGCTAACAAAGGGCAGCTTATACCAGGAGTATTCCTTGTCGAAGGCCTTTGTCCGCATCTGGATGCTGTTTTTCTGGGGAGAGTGCATACTCTCTTTTATTACCTTCAATGCCTCCTGGACATCGTCAGGATGAGTGTATTTCTCGTATTTCTTCTCCGAGACATAGTGATCCACTATATTGCTTCCTTCGGCGTATCTGTTGAAGCAGTTCGTGAGCATCAGCCTGTCAGCCTTAACGTCGTATTCAAAGAATATCTCGTTGGTGTTCTCGGAAAGCAGACGCATTTTCTCTGCCTGCTTTATAAGCTCGGCCTCGTTCTTCTTTCTCTCGTTTATATCAACGAAAACGCCCGAAACAAGGTTGTTGCCGCTCTTGTTCTTTCCCAGCGAGCTCAGACGCAGGCTCATCCAGGAGAAGGAACCGTCAGGCAGCTTGTATCTGCACTCGGAAACAAATGCCTTGCCCTCGTGCAGAGTCTGTACGGCATCGCCGCGGTAGCTTTCGCTCTCGGGCCTTTTAAAGAATTGTCCCCCGGCACCGGGATGCTCGCTCTCAGACTCGTAGCCGAAAAGCCTGTAATACTCTTTGTTGGCTCTGATTATCTTGAAATTTGCACCGTCAACTTCATAAAGCACAAGTCCGCAGGGAACAGACTCGGTGATGACTTCCAGCTGCACGCTCTGCTTCTCGAATTCTTTCTCTAACACAGCGCTCTGGGTAACGTCACATATGGTTATTCTCGTAAACTTATTTCCGTTATCGTCAAAGTATTCGTCGCCGAAGCAAAGGACCACCATGACCCTGCCGTCCTTGCACACAAATCTGTGTTTAAGGTACGAGCCGATCTCTCCTGCCTCAATTTTTTTAAGCGTAGCTATATATTCGGCCCTGTCCTCTTCCGGCAGGAAGTCTGTGAACAAGACCCCTTTTTCCATATCCTCTTCGGAATAGCCCGTGAGTGCTGTGAATTCCTTCGACATCTCAATGACCTTGCCGCCGTCAGTTATATTGGCAACATATCTTCCGTATGCAACTTCGGAAATATAAACATCGGCCATAACGGACCCTCCCTTCATTATTTTTTTGATAAAACATATTACATATTACATACACTATAATTATACACAAAAATAAGAAGATTTTCAATGTTAAAGAATATTTTCGGCACTTTGTACAGAAAATTAGTGATTTTGCACAAAGCCTATTCCCGGCATTAAACGTTTTCGGTGACGATCGTCAAATATGCGCCTTTAATTCTGCCAGAGCCGCAAAATAACAGTTGATTTTTTCTTCGATATATGGTATTATAAATATATCTATGGTTCTGGCATTATTTATCGACGGAAAGGCGGAATAGCACCAAATGAAGCAGTATAAAACTCCGGAGAAGAAAAAGTCTCTTATAATGCGCATAGTCGTTCTTGCGGTTGCAGGCGCAATGGTGGTCGGCATCATTCTCGGCGCATTGGTCGGCGGCGGCACGTTCTGACATCATGGTACATCTGGAAAACAGCTGGGACAGCATCCTTGCCGAGGCTTTTGCAAGCGACTGGTATAAGCAGCTGCGTGAATTCCTGAAATACGAATACACCCACTACCGCATCTATCCCGGGATGTACGATATCTTCAACGCCCTGAAGCTGACGGACTACGATAACGTCAAGGCTGTTATCCTGGGTCAGGACCCTTACCACCAGCCCGGGCAGGCTCACGGTCTTGCCTTTTCGGTAAAGCAGGGGGTAGTTCCTCCTCCGTCCCTCAGGAATATCTTCGCCGAGCTGAACAAAGATGTGGGCGTACCGATCCCACAGAGCGGAGAGCTCACCAAATGGGCTCAGAACGGTGTTCTTCTGCTTAACACCACCCTCACCGTCCGCGAGGGAAGACCGGGGAGCCATTTCGGACACGGCTGGGAGCAGCTCACAGACTGCGTCATAGAAAAGCTCGACAAACGGGAAAAGCCTATAGTTTTCCTGCTTTGGGGAGCTCACGCAAGAAAGAAGCGTCCCCTTATCACAAACCCTGCACACTGCGTGCTGGAAGCTGCGCATCCCTCGCCTCTTTCGGCTTATCACGGATTTTTCGGGTGCAGGCATTTTTCGCGCACCAATGATTTTTTAATACATAACGGCCTCAGACCCGTTGACTGGCGTCTCTGAGGCTCTGAAAGGAAGAAAGAAAAATGGATTACGCAAAGGAATCATTAAAACTCCACGAGCAGTGGAACGGCAAGATCGAGGTGATAAGCCGCGTTCCCCTCGAAACAAGGGACGATCTTTCCCTGGCATATACACCCGGCGTTGCACAGCCCTGTCTTGAGATACAAAAGGACATAAACAAGAGCTACGAGCTCACAAGACGCTCGAACCTCGTTGCAGTCATCACCGACGGCACGGCTGTCCTGGGCCTGGGAGACATCGGACCCGAAGCCGGTATGCCCGTTATGGAGGGCAAGTGCGTGCTCTTCAAGTCCTTCGGCGATGTTGACGCTGTTCCTCTCTGTGTCCGCTCCAAGGACGTTGACGAGATCGTTAAGACCGTAAGCCTTATCTCCGGCTCCTTCGGCGGCATAAACCTCGAGGATATCTCTGCACCCCGCTGCTTCGAGATCGAGAGAAGGCTCAAGGAGATCTGCGATATCCCGATCTTCCACGACGACCAGCACGGCACGGCTGTTGTCTGCCTTGCAGCGATGATGAACGCTCTGAAGCTCGTGGGCAAGAAGCTGGACGACATCAGAGTTGTCACCAGCGGAGCAGGTGCAGCAGGCATAGCTATAATCAAGCTGCTCATAGCCCTGGGTCTGAAGGACGTTGTCCTCTGCGACCGCAAGGGTGCGATATACAAGGGCAGGGAAGGCCTCAACTCCGAAAAGGCGGAGATGGCAGAGATCACAAATCAGAATATGCGCAAGGGCTCTCTTGACGACGTTATCAAGGGCGCAGATGTGTTCATCGGCGTTTCCGCACCGGGCTGCGTTACCCCCGAAATGGTGCAGTCCATGGCTGAAAAGCCTATCATCTTCGCAATGGCTAACCCCACCCCCGAGATCATGCCCGACCTGGCCAAGGAGGCAGGAGCGGCAGTTGTGGGAACCGGCAGAAGCGACTTCCCGAACCAGATAAACAACGTGCTGGCTTTCCCGGGCATCTTCCGCGGAGCTCTTGACGTGAGAGCCAGCGAGATCAACGACGCCATGAAGATCGCCGCAGCAAAGGCTATCGCAGGCTTCGTCACCGACGACAAGCTCTCGCCGGATTATATAATCCCCTCTGCTCTCGACAAATCCGTTGCATCGGCAGTTGCTCTCGCAGTTGCGGAAGCAGCAAGAGATACCGGCGTAGCAAGGATATAAGAGGAAACCGACCCAGTTAAATAATCAGTATTTCAGGAGGAAAATTTATGTGCGGAATTGTTGGATTTACAGGTAACAATCAGGCAGCACCCATACTTCTCGACGGGCTGTCAAAGCTCGAATACAGAGGCTACGACTCTGCCGGAATCGCTGTCCGTGACGGCGAAAAGGACGCTGAGATCGTAAAGGCCAAGGGCAAGCTCAAAGTGCTGCTGGAGATGACCAACGACGGAGCTGCCGTCAAGGGCTGCTGCGGTATCGGTCATACACGCTGGGCAACTCACGGCGAACCCTCCACCACCAACTCTCACCCCCACCAGAGCGACGACGAGAACGTTGTTGCAGTTCACAACGGCATTATCGAGAACTTCCAGGAGCTTAAGGAAAAGCTCGTAAAGAGGGGCTATTCCTTCTATTCCCAGACCGATACGGAAGTTGCCGTAAAGCTCATCGACTACTACTACAAGAAATACAACGAGGGCCCCGTTGATGCTCTTGCAAGAGCTATGATGCGTATCCGCGGAAGCTATGCCCTCTGCGTTATGTTCAAGGACTTCCCAGGTGAGATCTACACAGCCCGTAAGGACAGCCCCATGATTATCGGTATCGCCGACGGCGAGACATACGTTGCTTCCGATGTTCCGGCTATCCTCAAATACACAAGAAACGTTTACTACATCGGAAATATGGAGATCGCAAAGCTCACAAAGGGCACAGTGACCTTCTACAACATCGACCGCGACGAGATCGAGAAGGAAGTCACCGAGATCAAGTGGGACGCTGCTGCTGCCGAAAAGGGCGGTTACGAGCACTTCATGCTCAAGGAGATCCACGAGCAGCCCAAGGTCATCCGCGACACCATCAATTCCGTTGTCAAGGACGGAGAGATCGTCCTTGATGAATTCGGCCTTACCGATGACGAGGTAAAGGCTCTCGAGCAGATATACATCGTTGCCTGCGGCTCGGCTTATCATGTGGGCGTTGCTGCACAGTATGTCATCGAGGAACTGACAACTATCCCCGTAAGAGTTGAGCTCGCTTCCGAGTTCAGATACAGAAAGATGCCTCTCAACAAGCAGAGCCTTGTTATAATCATCAGCCAGTCCGGTGAAACTGCCGACAGCCGTGCAGCTCTCACCCTTGCCAAGGAGCAGGGCATCAAGACCCTCGGCATAGTTAATGTCGTCGGCTCGAACATCGCAAGAGACGCAGACAATGTGTTCTATACCCTTGCAGGCCCGGAGATCTCCGTTGCCACCACCAAGGCCTACAGCACACAGCTCATAGCCTCCTATCTGCTTGCTATGCAGCTTGCTAAAGTCCGCGGCGAGATAACCGATGAAAGATTTGCCGAGCTCCTTGCAGAGCTTGATACCATCCCCGACAAGGTGGCAAAGATACTCGAGGACAAGGAGCGTATCCAGTGGTTCGCTTCAAAGTTCGCAAATATCCGCGATGCCTTCTTCATCGGACGCGGTATCGACTACGCCGTATCTCTCGAAGGCTCTCTCAAGATGAAGGAGATAAGCTACATCCATTCCGAGGCTTACGCTGCCGGAGAGCTCAAGCACGGCCCGATCTCCCTTATCGAGAACGGCACTCTTGTTATCAGCGTCCTCACCCAGCAGAACCTCTTTGAAAAGACCGTCAGCAATATGGTGGAGTGCAAGTCAAGAGGCGCTTACATCATGGGACTTACCTCCTACGGCAACTACAGCGTAGAGGACAACGCCGACTTCACGGCATATATCCCCAAGACCGATCCTCTGTTTGCGGCAAGCCTTGCGGTAGTTCCTTTGCAGCTTATGGGCTATTATGTTTCCGTTGCAAAGGGCCTCGACGTTGACAAGCCAAGAAACCTTGCAAAGAGCGTAACAGTCGAATAAACACATACAAACAAAAAGCCCGGTATCGTTTTGATATGATACCGGGTCATTTTATTGCTATGAGTTCCGTCTCCCACGCAGGATAATATCTCTGCTGCCGCAGATAAAGCTTGTACCGCGGCTGAAGCTCGTGAATGAGCAGGGGAATGTCTATCAGATCATAAGGCCTGTGATACACAGCTGTCCGAATTTTTGGACTGTATTGCTCTATCGTCTTTCTGCTGCCTAGGAGGGCAGAGCGGTCTGCACCCTCAACATCGTACTTGATATAACTGCACCCTCTGCCCGAGAGTATGCTGTCGAGGCTTCGTGCGGAGACCGCAGTTCCGCGTTCCGAGATCATTTGCTGCCGGCCTGCACCCTCCGAGAAGAAAACAGTTCCGTCATTGTCTGATGCCGCAGCGTTGTAGAAGCTTATCCTGTCGAGAGCAAGGCAGTTCTTTACGCATTTCGAAAAATTTCTCCTGCTGGGTTCAAGGGCATAGATATGTTTATATCTGCCGCCGGTGTGAGCGATGAATTCCTTCACAGTGTCGCCTGTGTAAGCGCCGAGGTCGCAGTAAACTTCTTCCTCTCCGAGTTTCAGCAGCTCATAAGGCTCGTCCTCACCGCAGAAGATCTCACGGAGATAAGCCGTGTCTCCGCTTATCTTGAATCTCAGCACGTTCACGAAAGTCTTTCGTGAAGCATCGTCCGCAAGCAGACTGTACACTTTCATAATCCTGTCCTGCATCCCGAGAAATTCATCCTTGTCGAAGCATTCGTCCCCCACAGCCGAGCAGTCCGGGAAGACGAGCAGATGCTTCTCGGCTATGCTGTCTATCCTCTGCATAACATCGGGCAGGGAAGTCCCGAAGGCACAGGCAACAGCAAAATCGGGATATTCCTGTTCAGCTTCGGCAAGGCTCGTTACCCTGAATCCCCGGAATTCTCTTCCGCGGACAAAGCCGTCGCTTGCAAAGATACCGCTGCATTTTATCCCGTACCGTTCAAAGGCTTTGAGCACTTTCTCGCAGCCGTCGCCCATTCCGTATATCAGTACGGGCAAGCCGCATTTTTTGAGCCTTTCGTGCCAGGCAGGCAAAGCCATGAACTCGTTTAGATCAAGCATAAAAACCTCACATACAAAAAAGGGCTGCCGCGTTTTGCAGCAGCCCCTATTTTTTTATCAGCCGATGTCGTGGTCGTCGAAGTCGTGGACGTCATGATCGAATGCATCCATGGCGTCCATATGGTCAAAAACCGGACCACCGCCAATCCCTATCATGTCGCGTCCTCTGATGTTGTATTTGTCGCGGTTGATGTTGATCTGCTTGTCAAGCATAGCAAGCACCTGCCTCGGCACCTTGACAGACTTGATCTCCTTTATCGGGGTATCAACGTCCTTGACGTTCATGATTATAGTGCCGCACTTGAAGATCCTCTGGAAGAATTTCAAAACCAGCTTCTTGTCCGTAACCTTGTAAAGATCCAGCTCGTCCTCGGTGAGAGACAGCAGTCCTTTTCTCGTGATGAACTTGCTCTCTGTCAGGAAATATCTCGTGAAAGAGATGGGCAGCCCGAAGATCGTGCGCTTTTTGTCAGTCCAGATGTAATCAAAATCCTTTTCCTTAGCCATTGTGATACCTCCGATCAGAAGATTTTTTCTTAATAATATGATAACATATTTATCCCAAATAGTCAAGAGAAAAATATCAAAGTCCTTTTGCCTTAGAGAGGTTTATGCCGTTGTCGCCGAGCTTGATCTCGTGGTCGAGTCCGACGAATTTGCCGCTCTCCTGCCAGAGAACTTCCTTGACGAACTCATACTTGTCCTCGTCCCATGTAACGAAATCGTCCAGCACAAGTCCGCCGGTATCGCCGGAGTTGGCGTTGAAGCACCAGAAGGTGTGGTTTATGTGGTTGTCCTTTATCAGCTTGCGCATATAGGTCATCCAGGTGAGGTTGGGCTCTCTCATGAAGCCGCCCCATTCGCCGATGAGCAGCGGGGCTATGTTCTTCTCCTGGATATAGAACCAGTTGTCTCTCCAGCAGTCCTTCATAAGAGAATCAAAGGTGTATGTTCCCTTGAACCAGGGCTGCTCGTAAACCGTGGGGCCGTAGTCGTGGGGCGAATATACCAGTTTATCCTGATACTTGCCGAGGTCAACAGGGAAGTCCTTTACGCCTCTGAGATTTCCTCCCCACCAGTTGAAGTAGTAGTCATCGTCGTCCTTCGAGGAATAATCTCCCTTGGAGTTCTTCGGATATATCTCCGTACCCTCGACCATTATCAGCACGTTGGGGTTCTTTGCGAGAATCTTCGCTGCCGCAGTCTCGGCAACGTATTTCCAGTTGTTTGCGTCCTTGGAGTTGTTCCAGATAGCAGCCTGGGAACCCTCGCCGGGCTTGCCGTGGGGCTCGTTTTTCAGGTCGAAGGCGATTATGGTGTCGTTCTTCTTGTAGCGGTCAGCCATGTATTCGAGTGCCGCATAGAATTCGTTCACGCTTACCTTCGAGGTGTACCAGAGGTTCGTCATGTGACCCGAAGCGTTGGTCTCCGCAGAGTGAATGTCGATCATTACCTTGATGCCGTTAGCCTCTGCAAGCTTCAGGAAGTAATCGAATATCTCCAGGCTGTTCATGGAGTTGAGAGCCGGATTGTAGGCGTTGTTGTAGTTTGCCTTGGGGTACTCTCCCGCAGCCCACTGATTGATAAGCTCTGCGCTCATGGGAACTCTTATAAGATTGAAACCGTGGTCGGCGATAGCCTTTACCGAGCTCACGAGCTCCGAGTTCCACAGACCGTCGAAAGTATTGGTGCCGGTGTTATAGCCGAACCAGTTGACGCCTGTGAGCCAGACCTGCTTGCCGTCCTTGTCGAGGATCTTGCTGCCGTCGGTGTGGAGCCAGTCGTCGCCCTGTTTTGCGTTCTTTGTTCGTTCCAGCAGCTTGTCAACATCAACGTCAGAGTTTCCTCCGTTGTTTCCGCCGTTGCCGCCGTTATTGCCGCCGTTGCCCGGCTGAGGAGCCTGGTTGTCTTCCTTGGGGACATTGCCCTTCTTGACCTTGATGTCCTTGCCGTTGAGCTTCGCCGACTTGATATTGAGAGCAACACCCGTGCCAATATTTGCGCCGAGGTTTATAGTACCCTTTACCTGTATCTCGCTGTTGTAGCTCTCGGGGGTAAT